>DASRHX010000815.1:0-4264 GCA_035650295.1 Bryobacteraceae bacterium
TGTTGATGGCTATGTTTTCCCGAAACAACCCGTGGCCGTCTTTACGGCGGGGCAGCAGCACCGTGTCCCTCTGCTGCTTGGCAACGCATCACGCGAACCCTTTCCCAGCAGCGTTCCTCCCAAGGATTTCCGAAAGACGATCGAAGAAGCCTACGGGCCACTCTTCGAGCGGGCGCTATCTCTATATGCCGGGCCCACTGACCCGATTTATGGGACGCCCGTCGACCAGTGGCGCACAGATATTTCGTTCCGGTGTACTACCGTAGCTCAAGCGCTTTGGCATGCGGCTGCAGGAAACGTCACGTTCGAGTACGAATTTGCTCACACCCCCGTCGGCAGAGAAGCCTTGGGCGCGACTCATGCATCCGAAGTTTCTTATGTGTTCGGAACACTCGATCGAGGCATTGGGGGCGTAGGTCCGACGGTCCGCGCCACAGCAGTCGATGCGCCGATTTCTGAGGCGATGCAGCAGTACTGGACCAATTTCGCCAAGAACGGCGACCCCAACGGCGGCAATCTTCCGAAGTGGCCCAGGTTCGATGTCTCCATCCGACCGTATCTCCAGTTCACGAGTGCGGGTCCCGTAGCTAAAGAAGGCCTGCGGCGCCAATTCTGCGACCTTTACATTGAAAACGTGAAGCGCTTGAGGGCGGAGCGATAACGCCGGCCATGGAAAATCCAACCCCGGAACAGCATCAACATGGCTCGTCCACTGCCGCGCCAAAGCCCAACATGTCACGCAGAAGGCTGCTCGCTGCAGCGCTCACGGCAACTGCTGGTCAACGGTCAGTAGGAGGTCAACTCGTCCCTGACGCGTCCTTATCTAAAACCACACTGCTGCACTATATCGGTCTAGTCGAACTAGCCGAAAGACTCCGCAAGCGCGAGCTTTCGCCAGTTGAAGTCACTAACGCTCAACTCGCCCGTATAGCGGCGCTGGAACCGAAACTGATGGCCTTCGACACGATCACGACAGATCGTGCGATCGCGCAGGCAAAGGTCGCGGAGACGGAGATCAAAGCGGGACGGTACCTGGGGCCTCTCCATGGAATTCCTATCGCCATCAAAGATCTGTTCTTCACCGCCGGAATATCCACGAAAGGTGGATTGAAGGTGTTCGCAAATCATGTCCCAACATACGATGCGACGGCTCTGGCGCGTCTTCTGAAGGCCGGCGCAGTTCTCCTAGGCAAGCTCTCCCTCGCGGAAGGGGCCGGCGGTGGGTATCATCGGGACTTCCGAGTTCCCCGCAATCCTTGGGCAGCGAACCGCTGGCCTGGTGTGTCTTCGAGCGGCTCTGGAGTCGCGACGGCAGCCGGCCTCTGCTTCGCATCGCTTGCTACTGACACCGGTGGGTCTATTCGCCAACCATCCGCCGCGAATGGAGTCGTAGGGCTCAAGCCTACTTGGGGACGTGTGAGCCGCCATGGAACTCTGGATTTCGCCCCCTCTCTCGATCATGCGGGTCCGATGGCTCGCCGCGTTGCCGATGTCGCCGCTGTGCTCAGCATCATAGCCGGGTACGATCCGGCTGATCCCACAAGTCTGTCCAGCCCCGTGCCCGATTATTTGGCCGAGATCTACAGAGGAGTCAAAGGCGTTCGCGTGGGATTCGATGAGGCGTATGCGACCGCCGGGATTGCGCCTCATATGGCCGAGGCCGTTCGTCAGGCGTTGCGTATTCTCGAAACATTGGGTGCGCGAGTCGTTCCGATGCGGATGCCGGCCCTTGAGGTGAAGCACTTCCAGGCCTGGTTCGTTTTGGCTTCGTCAGAGGCGGCGGCCGTCCACGAAGCCACATTCCCTTCACGCGCGGATGACTACGGAGCCGGTTTCCGGGATTTTCTCGAAGGCGGAAGGAAGTTCACGGGACGGGATTACGCGAGAGCGAACTTCGTCCGGGAGGATTTGCGAGGTCGAATTCGGGAGGCCTTTGGCGGCATCGACGTGTTGGTATGCCCGACAATGATGGCTGAAGCATTCGTCTACGATCCAGACAAGGCGTACGCAGGCCCAGTACGCTCGGCATCCGGTCCACCGGAGATGATCGACGGAGTGCCCTTTTCCTTTGTCGCTGTGAGCGGCCGATTCACAACGCCCTATAGCCTTACGGGCTACCCAACCCTTTCGCTCCCATGCGGACAGTCGCCGGACGGCATGCCTCTCAGCCTTCAGTTCGTCGGACACCCGCTATCGGAGGCTTTGTTGTGCCGTGTCGGCCATGCCTACGAGAGGGCCACGGAATGGCACCGTCGACATCCGCCCGTCTAACCTGGATGACCGCGCTTCTGAATGACTCCTCTAGCAAGAATCAATTGCTTGCGAATTGCCTCCCAAACTGGATTCGAACTCCAGAAGCGGCGCGCTCCCGTCCGCACACCTCGCGCCTCCACTGCTATCCTGTTCACTTCAGTCCCGCAAACGAGCAATGCAACACAAACACACACCGTCGCAAGCCCTCACGCTCGCGCTGCCGGTCCTGCTCGCCGTCACGATCCTAGCTGCCCTCCAGGCCGCCGAGCCCGTCGACCTCGCCGTCATTCATCGCATCAAAGCCGAAGCCTTCGACAACTCCAAGGTGATGGACCACATGTTCTACCTCACCGACGTGAACGGGCCGCGCCTGACGAACTCCACCGCCTTCCACAAAGCAGCCGACTGGACCGTCGACCGCCTCAAATCCTTCGGCCTCTCCAAAGTAAGTAAGGAAAAGTGGGGACCCTTCGGCAAAACCTGGAATTACACACGCTTTTCCGCCCACTTACTCAAGCCCACTTACTCGCCCTTGATCGGCTTCCCCATGGCCTGGACTCCCGGCACCAACGGTCCTGTAAAAGGGGAACCGATGCTCGCCGTCATCTTCGCCTGGACAATGTCCTCACGCTCGAAACACCGGAGGCCCCCGGACCGGACTGGATCCGGGGTTCCTGCGGCATTCCGGTGATTTTCGATCGTTATTGGCTGATGCCCACAGGCCAATTACACGCGGTCGTTGTGCTTGACCTTTCAATCCGGAAGCACCACGCGAAGTACTTCGGCTGGCCACGCCCAGCAATTTCAATCCTCATTGGCTTGCTCGAGATGCGCGTTCCAACAGACTCGTGCTTGGCGCCGAGTTTGGCGGCGAAGAGGGTTTCTATCTTCTGCGGTTCGATGCGGGCACTGGTCGACTTTGGTTCGATCCGGCTGTTAAGGGCGAAGAAAAAACGGGCTATATCAGTCTGAGAGATCAATCGTGGCCGCATGGGCCAATCGCTTGCGTCGATGCCTGCGTTGTGCCCTGTCGTTGTGCCCGCCAGGAGACGAGTCCGCTTTGATAGAATCTCGACCGAAGGAGCTCAAGCGTGAAGGCGTTCCTCGTTACGCTGATTGTGTTCCGCGCAGTTCCAATGGTCGCTTCGGACTCC
The DNA here is from genome assembly GCA_035650295.1 of Bryobacteraceae bacterium. Lineage (GTDB taxonomy): Bacteria > Acidobacteriota > Terriglobia > Bryobacterales > Bryobacteraceae > JAFLBB01. The sequence continues at coordinate 3,408 of DASRHX010000815.1, forward strand.
GATCCGATCGTATCCGTGACCGGGGGACAAATCAAAGGTGCGATGCTCGATCAAGGTGGTGCCGTCTTCAAAGGCATTCCATACGCGCGCCCTCCAGTGGGTGACCTCCGGTGGCGGGAACCGATTCCGGTACAGCGGTGGAGTGGCGTGCGCGATGCGACCGCTTATGGTCCGATGTGCGCGCAGGTTACATCCCCGCTTTCGCCAAATGGCGCAGAGATATCAAAAGAAGACTGTCTCTATCTGAACGTTTGGACTTCGGAGTGGCCCGTCCGCTCACACCGTCCCGTGATGGTTTGGCTCCACGGGGGCGGGAACTTTGCCGGCACCAGTACGCTACGCGGCACGGATGGCGCAAGTTTGGCGCGTCGTGGCGTTGTAGTGGTAAGCCTCAATTATCGCCTCGGCTCGTTCGGTTTCTTCGCGCATCCGGAGCTCACTCGGGAATCGTCTCACCACGCTTCCGGCAATCAGGGCATTCTTGACCAGATTGCAGGGCTGCGGTGGGTGCGCGCGAACATTGCAAGGTTCGGCGGCGATGCGAAGAATGTGACGATGTTCGGCGTGTCCGCGGGTTCAATCGACGTTAGCGTGCTGATGACGTCGCCGCTCTCCAGAGGACTATTCCACCGCGCAATCGGACAAAGCGGACCGTCCCTCCTGATGGACCGTTCCGGCATCAATACTAATGATCCCCTCACCCTCAAGGAAGCGGAAAAACAGGGTGAGATCCTGGCCGCAAACTGGAATCTGCCCTCCACTGCTTCACTCAAGGAGATCCGCGCAGTCCCGGCGGCCCTGATTCACAAAGCCCAGCCGAGTTACTCTTTGGCGCCTTGGCCAAACCTGGGCATCAT
>DASRHX010000816.1:0-13154 GCA_035650295.1 Bryobacteraceae bacterium
GCCAAAAGCGGGAAAGGCGACGCTCCTACGCCGTGCCTTTCTCGATCTCACGGGATTGCCGCCGAGCGTGGAGGAATCGGAAGCATTTCTTCACGACGATTCGCCCGACGCGTTTGCCAAACTGGTCGACCGGTTGCTCGCCTCTCCACACTACGGAGAGCGTTGGGGGCGTCATTGGCTCGACGTCGCACGCTACGCCGACAGTGGCGGCTACGAGCAGGACTTCACATATGCCAACGCATGGCGCTATCGCGATTACGTAATTCGCGCGTTCAATGACGACAAACCGTACGACCGTTTCGTTCGTGAACAGCTCGCCGGCGATGAACTGAGCGATTCGACGAACGACGCCCTGATCGCGACGGGTTTTCATCGCGTAGGAGCGACAGTGGGCTTTCGGGAGAAAGACAACCCACAATATCGCTTCATCTACCTGGACGACCTGATCGGCACAACCACGCGGGCGTTTCTTGGCCTAACGGTAAGTTGCGCGCGTTGCCACGACCACAAGTTCGACCCGATTTCGCAGTTGGACTACTACAAGCTGATGGCTATCTTCTACCCCTACGTGAACTACGATCATCCGCTTGTTTCGAAGGCGCAGGTTGATGCCTACGAGGCGCGCAAAGCGGAGGTTGAGGCCAAAGCTGCCCCCCTGAAGGAAAAGATTCGTTCGATCGAGGCTCCCTATCGCCAGCGTGCATTCGAACAGAAGCTCTCTACATTCCCAACGGAAATTCAGGAAGCGGTGCGGACTCCGGAGAACCAGCGATCCGAAGGGCAGAAACTTCTGGCTACGCAGGTGCTCACCATCCGGCCCGCGAATTACCGCGGCCTGATGTCTATTCAGGATCGCGCGGCAGCGGATGCACTCATGCGGCAGGTGCGCGAGATCGAGAAAGATACGCCGGCTCCGCTGCCGGTGGCAATGGGAATCCGCGACGGCGATTTCAGACTTGCGCCAATGGGGCCGGGCGATGACGAAGCGCCGGGAAAAGGGATTAAGAGCAACGAATCCGACATCAACGAAACCTATGTTCCGCTTGCAGGTAAGCCTTACCTGCCGCCAAAATCGTATTTTCTCGACCGTGGCGATCCCGACTCAAAAGGGCCGGAGGTCGCCCCCGGCTTCCTCGACATTATCCCGGTTGCAAACGCGCCCACGGCACTGCCGCCCAACGATGGCCGCGTTACGACAGGCAGGCGGCGCGCCCTCGCCGAATGGATCCTGAATGCGGACAATCCGCTATCCGCGCGCGTGATGGTGAATCGTATTTGGCAACATCACTTCGGACGCGGACTGGTGGCCACGCCGAGTAACTTCGGCCGGTTGGGCCGAAAGCCAACGCATCCGGAGTTACTCGATTGGCTGGCGACGGAATTTGTGCGCACGGGGTGGAGCGTGAAGCAGATGCACAGAGTCATCATGAACTCGGAAACGTACCAGATGGCGGCTGAGTACAGCGGTAACGCGGGCACTGACATCGATCCCGATAATGTATATCTCTGGCACTACCCTCAGCGACGTCTGGAAGGGGAAGCCATTCGCGACTCTATCCTTGCCGTTAGCGGCAACCTGAATGCGAAAGCAGGCGGGCCCGCATATTTCCCGCCGGTGCCGGAGACCGTGCGCAAGTCCGTGTACAAAGGCATCTGGGTGGTGAATGAAGATGGCCCCGAGGTGTGGCGGCGCGGGATCTATTCGTACTTCAAGCGCGGGATGAAATTCCCGATGTTTGAGGTGTTCGATCAGCCCGATCCGAATGTGACCTGCGAGCGCCGAGCCGTCAGCACGGTACCGACCCAGGCGTTGACGCTTCTAAACAACGAGTTTGTTCTGAATCAGGCGCGATTCTTCTCCGAACGTGTGAGCAAGTTGGCGGGACCCGAGCAAGTGGCGCAAGTGCGCATGGCCTATCGCATCGCGTTGTCTCGCGAGCCATCGGCCAATGAGTTGAGATCGAATGTTGAGTTCCTGAATCGGCAGATGGCGGCTCACGGGGGCTCCGCCGCGAAGGCGCTCACCGACCTGTGCGACGTTCTGCTGAATTTGAACGAATTTCTTTATATCAACTAGGAGAGAGCGGCGATGAAAACGATCTCACGGCGCGACCTGTTATTCACGGCGGGCGGAGGCATTGGCGGAGTCGCGTTGGCTAGTCTGCTCGCACAGGACCAACTTTTAGGCGCTCCCAATACCACGCAGGTCTGCGGAGCGGGACCCGCGGACGCATTGGCAGCGCCACGCAAACCGCATTTCAAGCCGCGCGCCAAATCGGTGATCTCCCTATTCATGACCGGCGGCGTGAGCCACATCGATACGTTTGATCCGAAACCGGCATTGCGGAAGCATCATGGGCAGCCATTGAATGGATTTGGCGAAATCGTGGTGCGGCAGGGTTATCCGGGGCCGATTATGGCGAGTCCTTACTCATTCCGGCAGTATGGACAGAGTGGCATCGAGGTTTCCGACTTATTCCCCCACATGGGTTCGATCGCGGACGAGTTCGCGCTTATCCGGTCCGGATACGGGAAATCCAACGACCATGTCCTTGCACACTACGAGTGGAACACCGGCTCGCTCCTGATGGGTAGTCCAAGTGTTGGGTCCTGGATGACGTACGGGTTGGGAACGGAAAACCAAAGTCTACCCGGGTACGTAGTGATTCACGATCCACGCGGCGGCCCGAATGCCGGTGTCGCCAACTGGAACAGCGGATACCTTCCCGCTGCATATCAAGGCACGGTATTCCGGCCCACAGGCGATCCGATTCTCGACTTACGTCCTCCCGCCGGCATCTCCCCGGAGCAGCAACGGGCGCGATTGGATCACCTGGCCAAGCTCAACGAAGAGCATGCGACGAAGTATCCGGGCAGCACAGAATTAGCCGCACGGATTGCTTCCTATGAACTTGCCTATCACATGCAGGCTTGCGCGCCCGAAGCAGTAGACCTGAATCAGGAGACCGAAGCAACTCAGAAATTGTATGGACTCGACCGGGCGGAAACGGAGCCATTCGGCCGGCAGTGTCTCCTCGCGCGCCGGCTTGTCGAGCGCGGGGTACGCTTCGTGCAGCTGTTCAATGGGGCAAAGGCCCGGACCGACATTGATGACTGGGACGCTCATAGCAACCTTGCCGACAATCATGGCGCCCATGCGCGGGAAATCGATCTCCCGATCGCCGGCCTCATCCGCGATCTCAAGCAGCGTGGGCTGCTTGATGAAACGCTTGTGATATGGCACTCCGAATTCGGCCGCATGCCAATCTCACAAAAGGGACTCGGACGCGATCACAATCCGGGAGCGATGTCATTCTGGATGGCGGGAGCGGGGATCCGCGGCGGCCAAGTGATCGGCGCTACCGATGACTTTGGTTATAAGGCGACCGAACAGCCGATTTCCTACCACGACGTGCACGCTACGCTGCTGCACCTAATGGGGATGGATCACAAGCGCCTGACTTATTACTTCAACGGCCGCCAGATGCGGCTGACCGATGTTCACGGAGAGTTGATTCCGCAGATCGTGGCCTGAAGGCAAGTTTGCCACGGAGAGGGAGATGCCATGTCCGCATGTTCGATTGGCCGCGGCGCGCCTGCCATTCTGGCCGCAACAATGTTGGTGCAAGTGGGCATTGCCCAAGTGACGGGAAGCATAAGCGGCTATGTCCGCGATGCATCCAACGCGGCCGTTCCCGGCGCTGCGATTGTCGCCCGATCCACCGAGCAGCAACTCACGCGCACGACGGTGGCCGATGGCTCAGGCTTTTACAATTTGCTCGCAATGCCACCGGGAAGTTTTGAGGTCAGCGCAACCGCTGACGGGTTCCAGAAGCAAATCCAGGATGGCGTGCGTTTGTCCCTAGCGGAAAACCTGCGATTGGACATGAGTCTGAAGATTGGTTCCGTTCAGTCAGAGATTACCGTCAGCAGCACCGCAACCCTCGTGAATACCACGAACCAGACACTCTCCGGACTGGTGGATGACCGCCGCGTGCAAGACCTCCCTCTCAATGGCCGCAACGTGATGTCGCTGGCGAGGATCTTGCCTGGCGTGTTGAATGTGAACGCGCCGCAAGAGATGGGAAACACACGTGCAGGCCCCAACCTAAGTGTGAATGGAGGCAGGTCCGCCGACAACAACTTCACTTTTAACGGCGCCAACTTTACACATTTTGGGCAAACAACTGGACTGAACTTCCCTCCACCCGACGCGGTGCAAGAGATTCGCATCCAGACTCACAACTTCACCTCCGAGTACGGCAATAACTCAGGGAGCCAGGTGAGCATCACGTCTAAGGCCGGAACGAATCAGTTCCATGGAAGTGCGTGGGAGTTTCTGCGGAACGACAAACTGAATGCCAGGAGTTTCTTCCAACCTCGCCGGCCTACGAGCCGTCAAAATCAGGCGGGTGCCTCAGGCGGCGGTCCCATCAAGCGGGACAAGTTGTTTGGTTTTGGCTACTACCAAAAACTCTGGAACCGGCCAGAGTCCGGCTCCTCTCAGGTCTTAGTGCCAACCGACGCCGAACGGTCCGGTAATTTTACCGGGGCGGCCGCGATTCGCAACATCAACGATCCACTGACGGGTCGCCCCATGACGGATCCGTCCGGCGCGCCATGCATTGCCGGCAATATCATCGCCCCAGGGTGTATTAGCAAGGCAGCTCAGGGCATTCTCAACCAGTTTGTTCCGCGCTCGCCAACTGGCACCTATGTCTCTCTGTTGCCCACGCCGTCAGGAAACTACTCGTTCATGGGACGCGTGGATTTCATCCAAAGTACGAACCATACGCTCTTCGGCCACTTTCACCGCGATTCCTATTCGCAGCTATTCACGGCCGGCAATATTCAACCGTTTACCACAGGTGACCGTACCGTGGAGAACAACAACTTTTCCATTTCAAGCACGTACACCCTTAGTCCGGCGCTGCTGAACCAGGCGACGTTCGATTACCTTCACGTCACTTCACTTGATCTGGCACGCGAGTCCTACACTCCACAAAGCATGGGGATTAATTTACCGCCCGGCATCAATGGGGAAGGCGTTTCGATCAATGTTCAGGGACGCTTCAACCTCGCGCCCGTGAATCCGAATGGACAGGATTACACCAACTGGCACTTCCGGGATTCGATGAACTGGATAAAAGGTAAGCACACACTCAAGTTCGGTTACGAATTGCATAAGGTGAACTGGACTCTGAACAATCAGTACACCCAGACACGCAGCGCGACCTTCACCGGTATCGGATCGGGCAACCCGATGGCCGATTTCCTTCTCGGACGCTTCGACCAGGTGAACGTCCTCTTCGGCCAGCCGGGAAGCGACCCGGTGGCGTGGAAGCATTTCTTCTTCATTCAGGATGAGTTCAAAATAGTTCCCCGATTCTCATTGACGATCGGCGTCCGGTGGGAGCCGTACTTCGCTTGGGATCAAAAGTTTGGACGCCACACGGTGACTGACTTGCCCAGTTTTACCACTCGCTCCGTAGTCCGGCCCGATGCTCTTCCCTATGTGTTGTTTTCGGGCGATCCTGGACTTCCGTCAAACGGCAAGCTGAGCTACGATGACCGGAACAATGTCGGTCCGCGTGTCGGTTTCGCCTGGGACGTCTTTGGGAATGGGAAAACCAGCGTGCGTGGCGGCTATGGAGTCTTTTTCGATCAGCTCAGCGCCAACGTCGTGCATACCTCGGAAGCGCCTTTCGCCGGTACCGACGTTCTGAGGCAGGGGCAGATCGACGATCCCTACAAGTCCCTGAACCGGCCTCTGCCACCCCAGGGCGAGTTGCCGGGAAATTTCGGCTGCAAACCCACAACTGCATTCCCCGGCGTTGCCTGCGATTTTCCGCTCCCGGCCAATCTCGTAACGACCGAAAAATACCTCGTGGTGCCGTACACGCAGTCGATGAGCCTGACCATCGAAAGGCAAATCGGCGGTGACTTTGCTCTGTCAGTCGGGTACGCGGGTAAGTTATCGCAAAAGCTTGAAGGCCACCGGCACTGGAATCCGGCGGTTTTCAAAAACGACCCGATCACCGGGCAGGCGCCGTCTGCGCAGAACATCAACAACCGCGTTCGGTTTCCTCAGACGATCGGCCTCTTCAATACGCAGTCACGCGTTCTGGGAAACGACTATCGTGCCGGCTATCACAGCGCCCAATTTCGCATTGAAAAGCGGTTCAGTCGCGGTTTCTCCTTCATGGGCTCCTACGTACTTGGCAAAGGTGTGGACAATGTGAATGCCCCGCAGCCGGGCTTGACTCCTGGCGTGGGGAACCCCTTCAACCTGAAGCAGGAGAAAGGACGCGGCAATTTTGATCGCCGGCACGCAATCGCGGTGAGCTGGCTGTGGAGTCCGGACTTCCGTTTCGAGAATCGCGCCGCCCGGTATGCATTTGGCAACTGGAGTCTGGGCGTGTTCCATAGCTTCCAGAGCGGGGCGCCGCTCAGCATCACAATGGGCACTGATGTGGCGCTTGATGGAACCGGCCAGCAAAACCTGCAGAGGGCGCAACTGGTTAATGGTGTCACCTACGCCGACATCGAGCGAGATTTCAGCAGCCGCGCGGATATGGTGAATCCGTTCTTTAATACCGCGGCATTCGTTCCGGCGAACTTGGTGCCGCGCGGAGTCTACGGCAATGCGGGCCGCAACATCATCAGCGGACCTGCCATGAGTAACACCGACTTTACGCTGATGAAGGATATCGTCCCGCGGGAGGCCATGCGCGTACAGTTGCGGGGAGAATTTTTCAACGTCTTCAACCAGGTGAATTTCTCACCGCCCAATACGCTGGTGTCGTCGGGCGGGTTCGGACGCATCACAAACGCCAATGACGGCCGCGTGGTGCAGTTGGCGCTGAAATTTCTTTGGTAGGGATAGGAGCCGATTCATGTGGAACCGCGTAGCACGTTACGCCACATTGGCAATTCTCTCGATCGTGGCACTGGGGGCGCTGGCACAGAGCAACTGGCCGCGGCTTCCCTACGCCGTGGATCCCGATTGGCCGCGCCTTCCCGTGGGATGGACATTTGAGGAAACTCCAGGAGTCGCCGTCGATGCACGTGAACATGTTTTCGTGTTTCATCGCGGCAGGCATTCCATTATCGAATTCGACAAAGCCGGCAACGTCGTCCGCACTTGGGGAGACGGCACGTTTGTCCGGCCACACGGGCTGCGCTTCGATCACGAGGGCAACCTCTGGGCGGCTGACGATCAGGGGCATATCGTCGTCAAGATGGATGCGATGGGACGGGTTCGCATGGTGATGGGACGGAAGAACACGAAGGGTGAGACGAACGACACATTCAACCGGCCGACGGACCTGGCCTTTACTCCAAGCGGGGAGTTCTATGTCTCTGACGGGTACGGGAACTCGCGTGTGGTCAAATTCTCCAAGGATGGGAAATTCGTAACCGCGTGGGGCAAGAAAGGCGCAGGCGAGGGCGAGTTTAATCTCCCGCACGCGGTGGCAATCGATAAACGTGGGCGAGTGTACGTCGGCGACCGGGAGAATCATCGCATGCAGGTTTTCGACGCCAACGGGAAGTTCCTCTCACAGTGGAAGCACGTCGGCTCACCGTGGGGGATCGTGATTCTTCCCGACGAGACGATCTTCATGTGCGACGGGCACAACAACAGGATTCTGAAGCTGAGCCGGGACGGTGAAATTCTGGGGATTCTCGGCGAAGCCGGGAAACTGCCGGGCCAACTCGATTTTGTGCACCACATGGCGGTCGGGCCGAGTGGCTCAATTTATGCCGCGGAAATCAAAAACTGGCGCGTTCAAAAATTTGCGCAGCGCTAGGAATTAACGGGAAGTCGCTGAACCAGCCCGAAACGCCACGATGCTGCTGGGCATCGAGGCGCCACCGACCGCAACCGATTTCAGCGCGAGCTCGAACTCCGGAAGTGCGTTCTTCTCGCGCCAACCAATTCGTTGCAAAAACTCCTCTAACCGGTTCACATTCGCAAGAAACTCGCCCGCTGCTTCCGTTCCTTGCGTGCCCGTACCTGCCACCACGAGTGCGCGCCCATCTCTGTCTAGATTTGGCGCCGACACAACCAGCCCGTAGGCATCGTAAGGCGCTTCACCGGCCGTTCCGCTGAAATAGAGCGATGGCCGGCTAACCTCAGGAGCGCGGTCACGCAAAACAGGCTTGCTCAACTTCGTGTCGTGCTCGATTAGAAACCGCGAATCCTTCAACAGAAACGCAACCCACGGGTTCGATCTCGGGCTCCCTAGGAAGATTACGTTCTGCGACTTCAGATCCCGAATTGTGAGATCACGCGCGAACCGAACAACGACCGGTGACAGATTTCGGTTCAGCATCATCAGCCGGGCCATGGCGCTGACATCGCCTAGGCCGGTATAGTGACGCGACGCGATCGACGCGAAAATGCGTGCCGATTCTCCAGTCTTCGCCGGATTCCTCAGGCTCGTGAGATAGCGGCCGCTCGTGTACTCTTCCGGTGGAATGGATTCCGAACGCAGATCCTGCAGTAGAGAAAGATTGGAATCGGGAAGTGCGATCAATGTAGGCCGCTGCGGCTCGAACATTTTCGCCCAGAAGGCGACGGCCAGCGGTGTGGCGGAAGGAGCCGCGGTCACCATCCTTGAAGGAGACTCAGGCCGACTATACAGATATAGGCTAAGCAACGACAAGGCGACGACGGCGGTCGTTAACGCTCCGACCAAGAACTTGAACCAGATGGGTTGGGTAGTCGTCCCCGCCAAGCCGTCGCCGGGAACCAAGGTCAGGGCTTCACTTGTAATCGCCGGAACCGGCGGGATCGTGGTCGCTCGCGGTTCGAATACAACCGCATACCTACCCTTGGGGATACGGACGACGACTGGATCGGTAGCGCCTTCATCCGCGAAGTAAGCTTCCAACCGCTTCCGCAATTCACGCGCTTCGACGCGAACGATGTTGTCGCTCGAGGGATCGTAGTCGGCCGGTCGGCCGAAGACGCGGTTTCCAACGGTCTGTTCATTGATGAATTCGGCACGCCCGGCGATCGTTTCCTCGCAGACATACTCCAGAAATCCGCGCAGACGAGCAGCCCGGCGGAAGTGTTTGCTGGCGCCGATCCGTTCGAGGATCTGCGCTACGTCCGACACTGCTAAACTACTGTCGTATAACGTCTTATTTTGTTTCAACGCGGCTCCCACCGGAAACTCTTCACAGTAAGCTTACTGGGAATTCCCTTGCATGGCAACCAAGGCAACCCTTATCCTCAGCCTCAGTTGAACGCTTAAGGGAGGTCTGCCATGATTCCGCAGCGATCCGCGTTGAAGACAGTTTTGCTCAAGACGATATCCGCCTTGCTGGCCACCGGATTTCTGATGGCCCAGGTCGAGCAGGGGAACATAACCGGCGTGGTGACGGATCAGTCCGGTGCGGTAGTGCCTGATGCCACCGTCAGGGCCATTAACGTTCGGACTCAGGTGAAGGTCGAAACCGTTTCCAACGAATCAGGCGCTTACCGCCTCCCGTTCCTCAATATCGGGGAGTATGAAGTCACCGCCGAGAAGCAAGGTTTTGAAACTACTCGCATCCAGGGCGTTCGCCTCACCGTCGCTTTGACTGCCACGGTGAATCTTGCGTTGAAGACTGGGAACGTCCAGGAGCAGGTGACCGTAGTTGCCAGCGCGGTTCAATTGGAGCAGCAATCCGCCACCCTCGGCAATGTGGTGAGCGCCACGCAGATGACTCAACTTCCGCTGCTCGGTCGCAATCCTTATAGTCTTGTGCTGCTGGCGCCTGGCGTTCTGCCAAAAGGCGGGGCCGGTGCTGGTCCCATCATCAACGGCGGGCGTTCCAACACCAGCGAGATCCTGCTGGACGGCGCCGAGACTCGCAACTCCACCACAAACGACATTGCCTACACGCCCCCGCTCGAAACCGTCCAGGAATTCAAAGTTCTCACCAATTCCTTCTCGAGCGAATACGGCCGGTCCGGCGGTGGAGTCCTTACCGTAGCGACGCGCTCCGGCACGAATCAAATGCATGGAGCGCTCTACGAGTTCCTCCGCAACGACAAACTGAATGCCAACACATGGGCCAACAACCGCGTGAACCTTCCCCGGAATTCCTTCCGGCGCAACGAATACGGCGTCGCGGTGGGCGGCCCCGTCTACATTCCTAAAGTCTACGATGGCCGCAACCGGACCTTTTTCTTCTTTAATTGGGAGCGGACGCCTCAGCGTGCTCCGGACAACATCCTCGCGACCGTACCGACGCTCCTGCAGCGGAACGGCGATTTCTCGGAAACACGCACGTCTGCCGGTGCCCTCATTCAGATCTTCGACCCCGCAACCACCGTGGCTGATCCCGCCCGTCCGGGACAGTACATCCGGCAGCAGTTTCCAGGCAATCGCATTCCAACGGCGCGGTTCGACCCAATCTCGCTCAAAGTCATGGAGTTTTACCCTCGGCCCAACCGCGAGACGCTCATCCAGAACTTCGTCCTTAATAATTCACGGCAGAACGATACCGACAAATACTTCGGTCGCCTGGACCAAGTGATCGGTTCCCGGCACCGGTTGTTCTTCACCGGCGCGTATCAGAAAAACTCGCAGTTCACACCGGGCGTGAATGCTGCTTTCCCCGGAGAAGGAGTCAACGGCGAACAGGGCCTCATTGGTAGCGATACCTATACTGGTGTTCTTACTGATACGGTCACATTTTCTCCCGCGATGGTGGGACAGTTCCGCGTGAATGCAACTCGCCGTGTAATCAATACCATGCCTCGTAGCGTTGGCTTCGATTTCACGCAGCTTGGCTTTCCACAGTCACTCAAAAACCGCGCCAAGTCTCTCCTCTTCCCGCGCTTTGGCGTCACCGACGTGGCCGCGCTAGGTCCGGACCGCGCTTCTTACTTTACTGATGCGGAAGACAACCGCGAAGTCCAGGGACACGTCACTTGGTTGAAGGGAGCGCATTCGATCAAGTACGGAGGCACCTTCACGTTTCAAACCTTCAATGTCTTTCGGCCAGAGCGTCCCTCGGGCAACTACGATTTCTCTCGTATCTTTACGCAGGGGCCCAACCCAACGACGTCCAGTGCAACAGCGGGCTTTGGCGTAGCCACATTCTTACTAGGCACCGCCACCGGCGGTACCTTCACCGACGACCCTTCGCTGGCCACCTCGCAGCGCTACTATGCGTTGTATTTGAACGACGACTGGCGCATTACCCGTTCGCTCACCATCAACCTTGGATTGCGTTGGGAATACCAGACGCCCTGGAATGACCGATTCGATCAGCTAGGCTTCTTCGATCCGAATTTCATCGACCCTGTTTCTGGTCAGCCAGGACTCCTTCGATTCACCGGACGCGACGGAAATCCTCGCTATCAGAGCGATCCCGACCAGAACAACGTTGCTCCGCGAATCGGTCTCGCCTGGCAGGTGATGTCGAAAACTGTCATACGCGCCGGTTATGGTCTGTTCTACTTCCCGGGCAGCGGCGGTGTTGGAGCAGGAGCGAGCGATCTCGGCAGCGGCTTCCTCGCCACCACACCTGTGTTTCTCGGACCACCTCCCGCCGCGCCGAATACTCCGCCGCCCGGTGCTTCCCTATCGCAATCCTTCCAAGCGGGATTCCTCACGGCCCCGGCCACAGGCGTTGGCACTTCTATCAACACCGCATTTCGCGAATGGGTAACTCCGTACAATCAGCAATGGAACTTCAATATCCAGCGTGAACTGGCGCCGACACTATTGGCGGAGGTTGCTTACGTCGGCAGCCGCGGACAACGCATTTGGATCAACCGGAGCCGCAGCGCCGTGAGCACCAATTTCCTCTCGCTCGGCGCCGCATTGGACGAGCTAGTCCCCAACCCCTATTTCGGAAAGATCACGACTGGCGCGTTGAGTGTGGCCCAGGTCCGCCGTTCCCAACTGCTGCAGCCGTTCAATCACTACACCGGCGTTTCACGATTCCGCGATCCTGTCGGCGACTCGGTGTATCACGGCTTTACTGCCCGCGTGGACAAGCAATTTAGCGGCGGCTTGACGCTGCAAGGCGCCTACACGATTAGCAAGATCATGGACAACGTTCAGGAGCGCTTCGGCGGACGGTCCACTTTCATTGATCCGAACAATCTGAGCCTGTCGCGCTCGATCGGCGAGTTTGACCGTCCGCATCATTTCGTGACGAACTTCATCTACGAACTGCCTTTCGGTCCGGGCGGCGCATGGCTCAAGAATGGGCTTCCGAGCAAGATCGTCGGCAAGTGGCAGATGAGCGGGATTGCGACCTTGAGCAAGGGCTTGCCTATGATCATTACCGGACCTAACAACACCCGGCTTCCCGGTGTAGGCGCAGTGGCACTCCGACTCAAGGACCCTGTACTCTCCGCCGACGACCGAACTCTGACCCGTTACTTCGACACCAGCGCATTTCTCCCAGCGCCGACGTATTCGTTGGGAACGGATTCGCGAACCCAGCCCCGGCTGCGCGGACCAGGCATCAAGACGCTCGACTTCATCGTCAGCCGCAATCAACCGATTCGTGAGCGGGTGAGTCTGCAGTTCCGTGCGGAGTTCTTCAATGCTTTCAATACACCTCAGTTCGGCGATCCTAATGGCAACGTGACCGCTACGAACTTCGGTGAGATCACTTCCGCCGGTGGCTCGCGCGTGATACAAATGGGGCTGCGTCTCAGCTTCTGATGAGCGCTGCAAACCAGTGCTATCGTGCGTCGCTTGCGCAACGGAAGCCCAGATTTGGCGTTCGCTGGTTCGGCCTGACCCAGTTGCGAAAAAAGACCGTGACACGCGCGGCGGAATCGCTCCACGCTCCACCCCGAATCACACGGTACCGCGCGCTGTCTGGCCCTTTTGGGTTTTCTCGCGGAGACTTGGAATAGTATTCCCGTTCGAACCAGTCCGCCGTCCACTCACTCACCGAGCCCGCCATATCGTATAGTCCGAATGCGTTCGGCGGGTACTTTGCGACAGGCCCGGCGCCGGATTGCACGTTGTACAAAGCAGCCTTTGCATCCGTCTTTTCGCCCCACGGATAACTCATTCCTTCCAGCCCGCCTCGCGCAGCTCGCTCCCACTCCGCTTCTGTAGGCAGACGCTTGCCCGCCCAAGCGCAATACCTTTGCGCGTCATCCCAATCGACGTTGTAAATTGGAA
>DASRHX010000817.1:0-3811 GCA_035650295.1 Bryobacteraceae bacterium
CGGGTCTAATCTGCGCGAGCATGGCGATTGACATCCACATTCACGACACCTACTTCATCGTGGCGCATTTCCACTACATCATGGTCGGCGGCGGCATTATGGGATACATGGGCGGCCTGCACTACTGGTGGCCCAAAATGACCGGGCGCCGGTACCCGGAGCTAGCTGGCCGGTTGTCCGCCGTTTTCGTCTTCCTTGGCTTCAACCTCACCTTCTTCCCACAGTTCCTGCTGGGCTACATGGGCATGCCGCGCCGCTATCACGCCTATCCGGAAGAGTTCCAGATCCTCAACGTCATGTCGTCCAGCGGGGCCGCCGTGCTGGCAATGGGCTATATCCTTCCGATGATCTACTTCACATGGTCGCTTTTCAAAGGAAAGAAGGCTCCCGCGAACCCGTATGGCGCCAAGGGTCTGGAATGGGAGATTCCCTCTCCTCCGCCTACCGAGAACTTCACGACGACTCCGATCGTGACTGAGGAAGCCTACGCCTACGCCTCAGAAGACGAAGAGACGCACGAGGTGAAACATGTCTAGCCAGGCGCTTGAACACAGCGCTCACTCGGCCAACCCGAACTTTCAGCATCAGTTCGAGGACCTGCAGCAGCAGTATGAGTCGACCACGTTCGGCATGTGGGTCTTCCTGGTTCAGGAAATCCTGTTCTTCGGCGCGCTTTTTTGCGCCTACGCCGTTTACCGGGCCATGTATCCGGAGGCGTACGCGGCCGCAAGCCATCATTTGGATAAGATTTTGGGCACGGCCAACACGGTCGTGCTGATTGCTTCCTCGCTGACGATGGCGTTGGCCGTCCGTTGTGCCCAACTGGGCCGGAACAAGGGCATTCTTGGCTACCTCTTCGCGACGTTCATGCTCGGTAACGTGTTCCTTGGCGTGAAGGTGATCGAGTACTCCGACAAGTACAAACACCACCTCATCCCCGGCAGCTCGTTCTTCATGGGCGGGCCCTACAACGAGCAGGCCCAGATCTATTTCTCGATGTATTTCGCCATGACTGGCATGCACGCCCTGCACATGGTGATTGGCGCTGGGTTGTTGATCTTTTTCATGTGGAAGGCCTACAACAACACGTACTCAAAGGATTACTATGGCCCGATCGAAATTATGGGCCTTTATTGGCACTTCGTCGACATCGTCTGGATATTCCTCTTCCCGATGCTCTACCTGATCGGATAACGAACATGAGCGAACACCACATAGCCCCCAAGAGCATGTACTTCACGATCTTCGGCGCTCTCATGGCGCTGACGTTCATCACGGTCGCGGTCTCTTATCTCGACCTGGGCCGTGCCAACGTGCTCGTCGCATTGGCCGTCGCGGGCGTCAAGGCCACGCTCGTTGTGCTGTGGTTCATGCACGTGAAGCACAACACACCGCTCATCAAGCTGACGGTGGCCACCGGTTTCCTGTGGCTCATTTTTATGTTCTCAATCACCTTCAGCGACTATATTTCGCGCGGTTTCCTTGGCTGGCCTCAATCGTGGGGGGCCACCGGAACGGTTGTTCACCATGACACGCCGCCGCCCGGTGTGGTCGTAAGCCACGACGAGCCGGCAACTGGTCATGAGGCCCCTACCAAGCAAGGCGAACCGAAGGGCCACTAAGCAACGCGAGTACTCGCCCACAAACTCTAAATTTCTAGAGTTTCGGTTACACTTGTTTCCTATCCGCAGATCTGCCCAGGCAGCTTTCTTGACCGCCAGAAAGTTCTCTTAATATTTGCCTTTTGTATTGCATTTATTTTCATTTGGCGATAATCTCATCCGCAAGAGATAACTTTCTCAACTCCTACCGGGTGATCCGGCAGGAGTCCAATGCCTGCGAACTCACTGTGGAGGTGAGGACGCCCCGGCATCCACAAACTATGGAGGGACTGTGGAACCCAGACTCAAAACCACGTTATTGCTGTTCGCCTTTCCGGCGATTTTTGCACAAACATTGAATGCAACCGGATTCGATGGAAGCGGATCCGGAGCTGTGCTGAACACAACTTGCCTCGCAACAGTCGATCTGGAGATATTCGGGGGGAGTTTAAGCGACACCACCGATGGAATGCTCTACAGCGGTAGCTTCGCCCGCGTCACGCTCGGAGCGGGCTCGCTTCTCAATTTTACGCCCTGCAGCGTGACCTTCACCAGCACGCGTACGCTCAATGACGTTGCGGGCACGTACACGCTCGGAAGTCAGATCGACGGCGACGTCGAACTTCTCGGCGCCGCTCTGAATGCAGCGTTGGCGGCCTTGGGCCTGACTGTCGGCCCGACAACGCTAACCCTCAATACGTTCCTCGCGGGCAATCCGGCTGATGTGGCGAGTGCCACTCTGAACCTTTCCACGCTCGCCCTATTGGGGTCGGTGAACGCAAGCGATACCGCTCCGGTTCACGCCTTTGGTTCCGAGCTCCTGACACAGCAGCTCATTTTCAACTTCGGCAGCAGCGGAACCCCTTTGCTCAGTCTAGGCGCCGTTCTGGATATCCTCTCTTCGCCTCAGTTTGAGTCGACAATCGTTCTGGTTGAGCCCGATCCACCGGTTGTGGTCCCGGAACCGGCATCCGCTGCCATGGTTGGCGCGGCTCTTCTGGCCGCCGTGGCAGCCCGCCGGTTGTGGCGGCGCGGCGAGTCGCCGGTTTAACGCTAACCCTTGCTTTTAGCGTCGGCTTGAGATAAAACTGTCCCCAATATTTGTAAGGAGGGCCGCCCTGATGCGGACCCGACTGAAGGGGACAACATGAGGCTTCGTTCGCTCACCGCCGCACTTATCTGCGCATCCGCACTGACACTTCTCCAGGGCCAAAGTACGGGCACCGCTACCATCGTTGGCAACGTCACCGATTCCACCGGCGCCATCGTGCAGGGCGCGAAAGTCACCGCCCGCAACGTGGAGACATCGTTTCTCTATGAGTCCGTCTCCACGCAGGAAGGCGCCTACTACCTGCCCAATCTGCGTTCGGGAAGTTATGAGCTCAAGGTCGAGGCCAGCGGGTTCAAGAGTGTCGTGCGCTCCGGCATCATACTGCGCGTCAGCGAATCGCCGCGCATCGACATTCAACTCGAAGTCGGCAACGTGACCGAGTCGATCAATGTTGAGGGCCGCCCGCCACTGCTCGAAACCGAAACCGCGGGCACTGGCCAGGTGCTCGACGGCGAGATTGTCGAAAAGCTTCCCGTGATGCAGAAGTTCGTGCACCGCGTACTGCTCTATATGCCCGGCATGACCAACATCAATGGCCAACACGCGGTCGGCCAGCGCCAGCGCGCGATCGGCTACACGTTGGATGGCGTGGGTGGCAAGGAACCCGCCGTCGGCCAAGTGGGCGACTTCCAGCGCACGATGATCGCCTCGCTCGATTCGATTCAAGAGTTCAAGATGTGGACCACCGGTTCGCCCGCCGAGTTCGGACATTCCGCCGGCGGCCAATTGAGCATTGTGTTCAAAGGCGGCGGCAATCAGTTCCACGGAGCGGTCGAAGACCGGTATACCAATGGCAAGCTCATCCACCGCGCCTATCTCGAACAGCTTCCCCGCACGGGCGCGTTCACCTATCACGAATGGGGCGCCACGGCATCGGGCCCGATTGTGAAGAACAAGACCTTCTGGTTTGCGGGCTTCCAGCAACACTACGAGAAGGTGAGCGAAACGGTCATCGTCACGGTGCCGAGCCCGGAGATGTACGCCGGCAATTTCAGCTTCGGCGGGCGCGGGTTTCCCATCTACAACCCGTTTACGACCACGCAGAGCGGCAACACCTGGACTCGGCAGCCATTTCCGAACAATCAGATCCCCGAGTCCA
>DASRHX010000818.1:0-7235 GCA_035650295.1 Bryobacteraceae bacterium
GACGAAGATTCATCAGGCTGGCATCATAGATTCGCCGCAGTGTTGTTTCGGAAGCGCTGTGGCCTCCGGCATCGGCGCGGGCCTTAACGCGCTCCAGATGCAGGCGGAAATCGCGAAGCGCGAGGTAGCGCATCTCGACGACGAATCCAGCCTGCTTGGCCAGGTGCGCCTGCCTGAATGTAACGTCACTGCGAAGCGTTGTCTCGATGGCGAAACTCACTCGACGTTCAATGCATCCGAGTATGAATGCTTCGAATTCGCCGTTCACTATCTTCCGAATCTGTTTTGAGATTCCGATGTACGAGCCGCCATTCAGTTCCGCGGCGCGGTCGTCGGCGTTGAAGTATTCGACGTTGAAGGAGGAGAGGGGATAGAGAGACGACTTGCCTCTCCCGGGAGGACCGGCAACTATGATCATTCTGGGAGCCATCAACCGCCGAAGTCGCGATCCTTGCCTTCCTGCATATCGGCGGGCAGATCTGTACGAATCCGGCGTCCCTGGCTATCAATGATGCCCTGTTCCTGGAGCTTGCGGACAGCCGCCTTCCCACGCTCGACGGCAGCCGCATGGTGCGGATCTTTCGTCGGCTTCGGATTCCTGGCTTTCGGGATGGGAATCGTCTTCATTGCCCTTATTTTAGCTCGGATGGCCACTTTGCGCCCTTTCCGTGAGGTGTTATCGCAGACGTACATGATTGCCCTTCACGAGACGCGCGCCGGATACATTGGAGTTGTTGATTATCGCGAATCGTACGGCGGAACCGTTAATCTCCCAGCCCTCACCCTTGAGCCTGTCCTCCAGGCGTCGCCGCAATTCACCGTCAGCCAACTGATAGGCGATCTCCTGAAGCTCCGTCTTCGTGAGTCTGATGTTGCTCTCGAAGAAGCACTCCCCGATTTGCAACGGATCGTCGATCACAAGTGAGGCCATGCCGTTAGCCTGCATTCCAATGCCGGCCTTTTCGCCTTCCAGCTTTTTCAGCCCGCGGGCCATCATGAATGCCAGCAGCATATTCTTCAGCCGGCCGAGACGTCCCTCGGCGGCTTTCTTCCGCGCTTCGAGCCGTTCGGCTTCTTTGCCGCAGATGTCCGCGATCGACTCCTGCCAGCGCCAGTATCCCGCGATCCGATCCACTTTTGCGCGGAACGCTTCGATGTAATCATTGATCTCCTGGAGAAGCTCTGGCGGGATTGCGCCGTGTTCAGCGGCTGCATCCTCAGCTTGATCCATCAGCTCAATCAACCGTTCGTCGAGGTCGAAGAGGGAACGGGGATCCCGCTCTGTATTCCGGGTCAAGTGACGCCGGAGCGACTCGACTAGATCGGCGATGCGATCGCGAACAGTCGCAGGCAGTTCGCCGCCGACCGTATCCTGCTCAGCTTGTTCCAGTAGTCCGGCTAAGCGCTTTCCAATGTCAAAAGCCGACTCCGATGCGATGGTTGGCATCGCTGCAAGGGCCATGATGTACCTCCCAGAATTTGCGTCAGAATTCAGGTGCGGCCTAAACCACCCCGAACTTCAGAAGAGGGAAAGCTGGATTGCGGGCGAAGCGGGATCTATCCAATGCCGTGGCTCCTCCCGGTCCGCCTCTTGGATCAAGGGCGGATTGCTGGGCAAGGGAATCGCTGCATTGGTAGGTACGGATACTTCGGTGTGCTGCATTTGGAGACTCCTCCAAACCTTGGCCGCTTGCTCCCCGACACCCTGACGAGTGACCAACTCCCGTGCCATGGCGGTCAGAAGGTCGTCGTCTTCATTCATAGACTGGAGACCATCAGCCTGGAGCTTGCCCTCCATCGCGAGGGACACCAGAAGCTTCTTCCCCATCAGCCGCAAGCAGCTCTCCTGTGCCGTGCTGGAGTACGTCAGAAAACCGACGTGTAAGTTACGTGGAATATGAATCGCGCGAGGCTCCTGAAGCTCCCGACCGCGTTTCAGTTCCTTCCTTTTGAAACCAGTTGCTCCGGAAGCTGTTCGATCTCAGGCAGCCAGCGGTCGATCACCGATCGAACTCCTACCCGTGACAGGAGAACAAGCCGAGAGTGAATTGTGCTTTTGCAAAGAGACTACTTTCTGTTTCGGTACATTTTGCTGGTTCGCGTGTCTAAGGATGCAAAGTCCAGAGGAGGTTTCGGCTGTGAACTCCATCCGATGGGAACGCTACCCGCGGGTTACTGCCTCCGAACACGCAAGAACCTGGTTGAAGATCCAAGGCGACCTGGGACTTGCGGCCAACACTCTGGAAGCTTACGGGCGGGCGCTGGACGATTATCTCGCATTCAGTGCGGATCGGACGGTCGTTCCCGAGGCTGCAAACCGGGAGCACCTAGCCGCATATGTCCGCGACCTGGCGTCGCGACCGCATCCGCGCGGTCGGAACATCGTGATCATCGACTCCGGCACCGGCCTTGCCAATGCAACGCTCCAACAGCGCCTCACGGCGGTGCGATTGTTCTATGACTATCTGATGGAAGAAGGGATTCGCCGAACGAATCCGGTAGGACGAGGACGCTACACGCCCGGTCGTGGCTTCGGTGGAACCCGCGGCTTGGTGCCGCGCTTTCGGAAATTGCCCTGGATTCCAAGTGACGAGCAGTGGCGGTCAATCCTGAACGCGGCGCGATCGCAGGGCTTCCGCAACCGGGTCATGTTTGCCATGGCTTACGACGCGGGCCTGAGGCGCGAGGAACTGTGCTCGCTCGAGACTGGTGACGTCGATCCCGCACACCGAGTGCTGCGTATTCGAGCGGAGACGACAAAGAACCGGCAAGAGCGGGTGGTGCCATATTCAGAGGCCGCCGGTGAGTTGTATGCGCAATACCTGCGCCATCGTCGTGGACTCTGTAAGGACCGGGGCAGGCTGTTCGTTTCGGAGTCGCGGCGGAATAAAGGTCGGCCCATTTCGATCTGGACTTGGTCGAAGGTAGTTGCTGACGTGGCGCGCTGCGCGGATGTGCGACAGTTCAGCACACATACGCTTCGTCATCTTTGTCTGACCGATCTCGCACGTGGCAACTGGGACATCCGCCAGATCGCAACGTTTGCCGGACACCGCTGTCTCCAGACCACGCTGCTCTACATTCACCTCAGCGGACAGGACCTTGTGGAGAAGGTAGCGAAGGGAATGGCTGAGATTCACGCCTGGCGAATCCGGATGCTGGCCGAGGTCCTCAAGTGAAACCGCGGCGAGGTGTTGAATGTGCTCCGCCGAGCGCATGGACGTGGCCGTTCGATAAATCGAAGTACGACACTCATCCCGCTCTCACTGCGCATGAACGTCTCGCCCTGAAAGGCTACATGGATCGATACGAAAGCGGCAATCCGAACCACCCGCCTCAATTCCATGCTGCCGAATCTCGGTTGATTGTTCCGATCCAGGATGTTCTTGATTGGACCGGCCTTGCCAAAAGCACACGGTTCCGGGCGATCAATTATCTGTTCCGCGAGATGTATTGTCGTAGACGTAGCTTTTGGGGATGGAGGCCGGGTGATTGGGTCGAAACCATCCGCGCAACGCGGTTCTTTCGGCAGCATCACATGGCCATTGCCTATTTGCTCTGCGAGTTCCCAGATTTCCACGCAGTTACCGATGGCGTCTTCGTCCAGGTCGCCTTTGCCAAAAAGATGTTTGGTGCGGATGCGGTCGACGCTGAAATTGATCGAGTGAGGAAGATGATGGCTGGCTGGGGTTACGGAAAGCAAGTACTCAGGCAGGGGGTGCCTCGCACTGTCGCTGAAGCTTTGCTCATCAACCGCAGCCCTCGACTCGAGGACCTCACGCTGGGCGTTCTCGAGACGATGCGGCAGAGGAGCGCATTCATACGAAACAATACCTGCACGTTTGCACTCTCGCAGGTTCTTGTCTCCCTCGGCGTCACTCCCCGTCCTCTCAATATCCGCTTCCGAGGCGAACCGCGAGCTGACGTGCCGAAACTGCTGGCGGCTGTGCCAGCCGGCTGGGCGCGATGGTGCCAGCATTGGTACGCCACGTCTACATTGGCGCCTAAGACCCGCACTATGAGCTTCTATGCGCTGCTCAGCGTAGGCCGCTGGCTGGCCACCGAGCGCCCCGAGATGGGATCGCCGGAAAAGTGGACACAGAGCTTCGCGGCGGAGTTCGTCGCAGTTATTGATCGCATGAAGTGTGGTGACGGAGTGGATAGGGACGACGCCTACTTCGCGGCGGTGAGAGGTAAGCCACTCAGCGAATCAACGAAAGCCCGCAGAATCGGGGTGCTGCGTACGTTCTTTCTGGATCTCCAGGACTGGGGAGTGATCCCGCGCCGCTTTGATCCAAGGCGGTGTTTCAGGATCCCGAAAACGATGCTGGCACTTCTCGGCCCGAAACCGCGCCCCCTCGCCGATGACATTTGGGCCAAGCTGCTCTGGGCCGGACTGAACCTGACTACAGATGATCTCCCGCCCAGTATCTTCAAGAAAAACGGGCATCGTGCCGCCTGGTACCCCATCGAGATCGTCCGTGCGCTTGTCATTGTCTGGTTGTTTGCAGGTCTGCGCCGCGATGAGATTCTTCGTCTCCGGCTCGGCTGTGTACGTTGGCAGCGCGGCGATGCCGATAATGCCAATGGCAGCGATAAGCCGACGGATGCGGTGTGCTTCCTCGACGTACCCGTCAACAAGACCTCGACTGCATTCACCAAACCGGTCGACCGCATTGTGGGGGAGGCTATTGAAGGCTGGGAGCACGTCCGCCCTGTCCAGCCCAAGGTTCTCGATGAGAAGACGGGAGAATTCGTTGATTATCTCTTCATCAATCGGGCAAAACGGATCGGCCCGAGCTACCTGAATCGAATTCTGATCCCGACCTTGTGCCGCAAAGCTGGCATTCCAACCGTCGACTGCCGCGGGAGCATCACGTCGCATCGGGCGCGCTCGACAATCGCTACCCAGCTGTACAACGCCAAGGAGCCAATGTCGTTGTTCGAATTGCAGCAGTGGCTCGGCCACCGCAGTCTCAAGTCAACCCAGTACTACGCCTGCATCACCCCGACGAAACTCGCTAAGGCGTACTCCGACGCCGGCTACTTCGGGAGAAACCTGCGCGCGGTGGAACTGCTAATCGATCGCGAGGTTGTTATGAACGGCACTGCGGCGCAGGAACCGTGGAAGTTCTACGATCTCGGCCACGGATACTGCAGCTACGATTTCTTCGACCAGTGCCCACACCGAATGGCATGTGCCAAGTGCGGCTTCTACCTTGCGAAAGGTTCAACGCGGGCTCAATTGCTTGAGGGAAAGTCAAACCTGTTGCGCATGCGCGAGGAGATTCCGCTCAACGAGGCGGAGTTGGCCGCGGTTGATGATGGCGTGACTGCACTCCAGAAGCTGCTGGAGAATCTCACTGACGTACCAACGCCGGCGGGCCCTACTCCGCGACAACTGCGAAGCTCCGAGCTCGTTCAGATTGACGGCCCTGGAGATGACGGAGAACCGGAGCCATGACATGTGCCTGGGTTGATTACCGAGCCGTGAAGGCGTCTGTGTCGATTGAAATGGCGCTCGCCAACTACGGCATTCAGCTCCACCGCCTCGACCGCGACTACCTTCGAGGGCGCTGTCCACTTCCAGCGCATACCTCGAAGAGCAGTCGCCACAGCTTTATCGTGAACACCGGGAAGAACGCCTGGGCCTGCCATTCCGATTCGTGCGTCGCGGCGCGAGGTGGACGGATCGGAGGAAATGTACTCGACTTCATCTCGGCGATGGAGAACTGCTCGCTTCGTGAGGCGGCGCTCAAGCTACAAGACTGGTTCACGGTGCAGCCAGTGCGGTCGGCGCCAGTCAGCCAGCCCGAAATGGAGGACTCGCACGATGCCACTCCGGGCGGCGGCAACCAGGCTCTGTCTTTTGCGCTCAGCCGCATCGATTGCTCGCACCCCTATCTGACCGGGCGGGGTATTCACGCCGAAACCGCCCGCCATTTTGGAATTGGGTATAACCGCGGAAAGGGCTCCATGGCCGGCCGCGTCGTCATACCGATTCACGATGAGAACGGGTTTCTTGTAGCCTACGCCGGCAGATCCATCGACGAGACGGACCCGAAGTATCGCTTTCCGCCACGATTCCGGAAGTCGCTTGTGCTCTTCAATCTCTACCGGGCTGCGGCCCACGGAGAGTCTGTTGTTGTCGTCGAAGGTTTCTTCGACTGCATCAAGGTGCATCAGGCGGGTCTGCCTTGCGTTGTTGCGCTGATGGGGTGCTCACTCTCCGTTCGGCAAGAGGAGCTTCTGCAAAAACATTTTCGCGAAGTCATTCTCCTCCTCGACGGCGACAAGGCGGGACGGAGTGCCGGCGCCCTGATCGCTAAACGTCTCGTATCCAAGCTTTCCACCAGGCTCGTCGAACTGCCGGATGGGAGTCAGCCGGACGAGATGGGGGCGGACCAGGTTCGATGTCTATGCATTCCGGGTTACTTCTAGCCTAACTGGTAGGCAACTTATCCGGCGGGTAATCACGCGGCCCGACACCGGGAACTGATGCTTCCTGCGCGCCGCTGACAAACTCGTCCTCTGTGTACTGTTACGAGCGTCCGAGCATCTCCCGGAAAAAAGACCTGCACGGCGTTGTCAAAGCCCTGGTGACGGAGGGCGGTGTCAGATAGATAAACGTTCGCAGGTGTCGAACAATGCTCCACATCACCAACCGCGAGTAGGTCTCGAATTCCCCAGACGGGGCCCTGGCCAAGTTGTTTATTGGAATGACACCTGCACGATGGGCTTTACCAGCCTTGCCGCTACGGGAATCGAGTCCCGCCTTCGCATTTGCCGTTCGCGCGAAGAAACGAAGCGATCAATCATTTCCGCGACCACGAAGAGGTAGTCCTCTGGTTCAAGCACGATCTTTACGATCAACTTCAGCTCATTCAGATCCTGGATTGGTCTTCGCCAGGATCTAGTGCCAACCCGGATATCGCCGATTTGCGTGGCTTCGTACCTGGTCCCATGCCGCCCGAGCAACTCGTCCACTTTACTGATACCGGGCACACAGTTACAGCGGCCGAGTTCACAACGACACAAGCCGCGTAGACTGCCTTTCGTTCTCCCCAGCTCACCGGACTCGCTGAACTGCTCGGCTCCGATGTGTTGCAAACCTGGACGCCCCGTCGTTGCGTTCAGGTTGCAACACATCGAACCATCCCTGCTTGTGCGCCGCCCGAACGTACCGCCATCGATGCCGACGGTGATCGGGCCATCGGGCAGCGGCTATTGTTCCC
>DASRHX010000819.1:0-6634 GCA_035650295.1 Bryobacteraceae bacterium
TCCCGCGACAGATCGCTCCTCAGCAGCTCGATTCCCGTGCTCGCCGTGTAGCCTTCGTTAAAGATCAGGTAGAGCACGTGCAGAACCGCGCGCAAGCGCTCGGTGCGTTCCTTTGGCGTTGGCATTGCAAACGGAACGCCCGACAACTTGATGCTCTGTTTCGCCCGCCTGATGCGTTGCGCCATCGTTGCCTCGGGCACCAGGAACGCGCTGGCGATCTCGGCCGTGTTCAACCCGCCCACCGCGCGCAAGGTCAGAGTGATCGCTGTGGTCGTGGTTAGCGCCGGATGACAACACATGAACAGCAGGACGAGCGTGTCGTCCTGATCGGTCTCCCACTCCGGCGCTGCCGTGGGCATAAGGTAACCCGTCTGCCCGGCAACCTCGGTTTCCCTGCGCCGCCGCGCCTGATCGCTGCGAACCTGATCAGTCATGCGCCGTGTGGCAACCTGGATCAACCACCCCCGAGGATTCTCCGGCACCCCTTCCGTCGGCCATTGCGCGGCAGCGGCGATCAGCGCCTCCTGTACCGCATCCTCAGCCGCGGCGAAGTTTTGGAATCGGCGAATGACCGCGCCGAGCACCTGCGGCGCAAGGTCGCGCAACAGATGCTCGGACTCCCCGTCCCACGCCCCCTGCGTCACACAAACTCTTCAGGAGGCCCGCTCATCACCTGCCGTACTTCGATCGGGATATTCATCGGTGCGCCACCCAGCCCCGGCGCCGCTGAGGCACGCGCGGCAATCGCATAGGCACGCTCCTTGCTCTCCACGTCCACAATCCAGAAGCCCGCAAGGAACTCCTTGGACTCCGGAAATACACCATCCGTCACCGGCGCGCCGTCCTTCCCCGCCCGTACAATCTTCGCCTCGCCCGGCATGGCCAAGCCTTCAGCCGATACCAGCTCGGCGGACTCCTTCAAATCCTTATTCAAGGCCATCATGAACCCGATGTGTGCCTGGAGAACCTCCTTGGGCCACTGATTAAAGCTTTCCCAACCAGCCTTCGGGGCGTTCATCATCAATATGTATTTCATGTCCGTTTCTCCTTTCAATCTTCGCACTCGTTTGTGCGCTTTCATGGAGGAGTCGGAGCCCGCCACTGTTTTTCGACATGGCTGGCAGAAAATTTTGGAAAAAGAGCCGATGTCAGGCACCGCGCGAGCGGACCTAAATTGTCTCCAACTCCTCTTCGAGCAACTGCCGCTGATGCAGATCCGCGTAGTAGCCGCCAAGGGTGACCAATTCCTCGTGCGTCCCCTGTTCGGCCAGCCGCCCCTCTTCGATTACGAAGATCCGGTCGGCCAGCCGCACCGTCGAAACGCGGTGTGAAATCAAAATCGTCGTACGGCCCTTCATCACGCCGGCGAGGTTTTGCAGAATCGCCTCCTCCGTCACCGTATCCACGCTCGACAGCGCATCGTCGAGGATGAGGATCGATGGATCGCGCAGAATGGCGCGGGCGATTGCGGTGCGTTGCTTCTGACCACCGGAAAGCGTGATGCCGCGCTCTCCCACAACGGTTGCAAGGCCGTTGGGAAACCCTTCCAGGTCCGGACCAAGACCGGCCAGCGAAGCCGCGCGGCGAATCTCTTCCTCGGTCGCGCTGGGTACGCCAAAAGCAATGTTCTCGCCGAGCGTCGCAGAGAAAAGGAATGTCTCCTGAGGCACGAATCCAATCGCGCGGCGCAGTGGTTCGGGGTCGAATTCTCGCAGATCGGTTCCGTCCAGCAGCACGGCGCCCCGCGTGGGATCGATCATGCGTGGAATCAGATGGACCAGCGTCGTCTTCCCGCTGCCGGTATGGCCAACGATCGCTACCGTCGCCGCGGCGGGAATCGTCAGGTTCAGCTCGTCGATGGCGCGCCGGTCCCCGAATTGCACCGTAACGTCGCGGAACGCAATCTCGCCGCGTATCGGATCGGGCAGCGCCACGGGGCGCGCCGGCGCCGTAATGGAGGGCTTCTCGGCCATCAACGCATTGAGCCGCTCAAGCGATGCCGTGCCACGCTGCATCAGGTTCACCACCCAGCCCAACGCAATCATCGGCCACGCCAGAATTCCCATGTAGACGTTGAACATCAGGAAACTGCCGAGCGTCATGTGGCCTTCGAGCAGCCGCGCGCCGCCCACCCACAGCACGATCAACAGTGCCATCCCGATCAATGTTTCCAGCATCGGCATGAACATGCCCGACGTCAACACGAGCTTCATGTTCTGTTTGATGTAATCCTGGTTCAGCCGCTCGAACTGGTGCAACTGGTTCTCTTCCTGTACGTAGGCGCGAATCACGCGCACGCCCGACAGGTTCTCCTGCACACGGCTCGATATGTCGCTAAACAGCGCCTGAATACGTTCGAAGCGCATGTGAATCTGGCGGCCAAACCAGATCACGGCCAGACTCACAATGGGCGCGGGCAACAGGGCCACAAGCGTCAGCTTCCAATCGACATACGCCATGATCGTCGCCGCCAGCACAAACGTGATTGAGGTTTCGGTCCAATACATCACGCCGGGACCCATCATCATCCGCACGGCATTCAGGTCGTTGGTGGCGCGGGCCATGATGTCGCCCGTGCGGTAGCGGCCGAAGAATCCTTGGTCAAGCCGCATCAGATGCGCGAAGAGATCCTGGCGCATGTCGTACTCCACGTCACGCGACACGCCGATGATGCGCACACGCATGATGAATTGGAAGACGCCCTTCACGGCCGAGAGCGCCAGCATCGCGCCGGTAAACCACAACAGTTTCGAAAGCGCGAAGCCCTGCGTCAGCGAATCGACACCCGCTTTAATGGCCAGCGGCAGAAGGGCGCCGAAAAGGTCCTTCAACAGAAGCGCTCCGAGACCGATGCCAAGCCCACGGCGGTATTTCCACAGCATCGGGGAAAGGGTGCGCCAGGCGAGTCTCATCGTTAGAATCCCAGTGGCTCGGTGATGGTCTTCAGGAATTCAAAGGCAAACGTTTTACGGCCTTCGCAGCTACCCCACCACAGGCCGCCATGAAACGAGTCATCCGGGGCCGAGACGACAGTCATTTCCAGGGGCCCGATGTACTTGCGGAAGATCCGTCTGGCGCGCCGTGTGTGGAAGTCGCTTGTGATCAGGAGGAAGCTGGAGCAACCGCGCCTGCGCAATTCCGCGACGACGATCTGGGCTTCTTCATCGGTGGACGAAGCCTGCATGGGAAAGCGGATGAAGGAGGTTTCCGGATAGCCGCGCGCAACGGCAAACTGGATCGCCAGGTCCGACTCGGGAATCCCGTAATGCTGCGGTGGGCCATCCACCAGCGCCGCGGGCACAAAGCCCTTCCTCACAAGCTCGCCGCCTTTTAGAATCCGATTGCCACGCCAGTCCCCGGCCAGCACGACACCCAGATCGGCCCTGCGCGGCTCTTCGGCCTGAATCAGGAACTCGCCTGCTTTGCGCATCCAGTACGTGCGCGTGAGCGCCACCACGGCCAGCAGCAGGAACACCCCCAGCAGCAGCTTGGTTCGAAATCGCATGGAGCGGCGGCTAATTCTCGTCGCCGCTGCGCGAGTCGAAATGGCCCACGGCTTTCAGGCGCTGATAGAGGCGTTCGACTTCGGCTTCGTCTTCGGCGCTCATCAGGGGATACTTCGGTGATTCCAGCTTTGGGACTCCAGCCGGCCGGCCGTTTTCACCCTGCACCCGCTCCCCCCAGAACTCCCGATGCGGCATGCCGTCCAGCAACGCCGCTTGCGCATGACGGTGCAGCAGACCGAGCAGCCGGTGATTGCTGTCCAGGTCGCCTGGGAAAATGAGCCACACTTTCTCCTCCGATTCGAGCGTCAGCGAAAGGATGAGCGGCTGCACCCAACCGGTCGTATCCACGCGCTCCACTTCGCCCCACTGAATCTCGCGTCCGCCGATCTTCAAAAGGCGGTCGCTGATCTCAATTGGGGGCCGGAACGCCAAGGCGAACAGAATGCCCGCGCTAAACAGGAAAAGAAACGCGGGAACGTAACTGGGAGTCCACTGCCAAGCCAGCCAGCCGCACAAGATCGCCAAGACGAGGGCGATAATTCCCACCGCCAGGTAGTTGCGAGATGGAGTAAAGCGAGTCATCAAGCCACCGACATCTCTAGCCTACTCCCGCACACCCCCCGCCGACAACCGTCTCCACCATAGGAAAAGGTAATGGACCCCGCTGCCCGTGGTCGAGGCCGCACAGACGGCGAACATCACCACGGCGATCCATGACACATCGCCCAGAAGCCAATCCAGGAGGTGCGCATGGTGGACCATCGCCGTGAGTGCCGTGCAGATCTGCACGAACGTGCTGAGCTTACCCCAACGCGAAGGTTCAAACGTCCGCACACGGCCTGTTGCCATCGTGATTCCGGCGAGAAGTAGAATCAGTACGTCGCGGCCAAAAATAATCACAACGAGCCAGCTTGGAACCGCCCCCACCCAACCGAGGCTTGCGTAAACGGTCACCAGCAGAAGCTTGTCGGCAACCGGATCGAGAATCGTGCCGAAACGCGTTGTGAGATGCCACCGCCGGGCCACCCAGCCGTCTATCGAATCGGTGATGGCAACAATGAAGAACACCCACATAGCGGTCGCAAAGCGGCCATTGAGAATCGCGTGGGAAATCCACGGGAACAGGGCAATGCGGCTGAAGGTGATGACGCTTGGCAGCGCCAGGGCGGCTCTCATGCGATTGCGATTCGTGGTTAGCTCACCAGCGAGTGCGCAACGCGCGTCGCAAGCTGGTCAAAACTCAGAATCTCATAGAGCGAGGAGTCGGACATGATCTTCGACACCAGCGCTACATGCATGGCATGCCCGGCGCGCTCGGCGATCACGTGCCCGAGGAGCGGCCGGCCGATCAGCGCCAGGTCGCCTATCAAGTCGAGCGCCTTGTGACGGCACGGCTCGTCCGTGAAGCGTAGACCGCCGTCGTTGAGCACCTGCGTTCGATCGAAGCAGACGGCCGATTCGAGGCTCGCACCGCGAATGAGGCCCATATTCCGCATCTGGTCGAGTTCGTGTTGGAAGCCAAACGTCCGCGCCGGAGCGATGTCGGTGGCGTATCGTTCCGGCGTGACCTCCATCTCGAGCGTTTGCCGCCCCACCATGGGGTGCTCGAAGAAAATGTCGCACGTGAGCAGGAAGCGGTCGCTCGGCAGAATGGTGATGCGCTTGCCGTTGCCCTCCACGCTGACCGGTGTCTTAATGCGCAGGTAGCGGCGGCGGCGGCGGTAGGTGCGCACTCCAGCCGACTGGATCATCTCCACGAATTGCCGACCCGAGCCATCGAGAATCGGCACCTCCAGGTTGTTGATCTCGACATAGGCGTTGTCGATCCCCATCGAGTAGAAAACGCTCAACAAATGCTCGGTCGTCGAGATCAGCACCCCCTGCCGCATGAGGCTGGTGGCATAGCTGACCTTGGCCACATGCCGCCAACTGGCGGGGATTAAGAAATGTTCAAGATCTTTGCGAACAAAAACGATCCCCGTACCTGCCGGCGCGGGGCCAATGCGGATAGAGACAGGAACCCCGCTATGAAGCCCAACCCCCGACACCTCGACGGAGCGTTGGACGGTTGTTTCGTATCGCAAATGTATAACTCCCGTAAGCGGATTGAACTACCACCCAAAAAACCTTCCTACACTAGCAAGTCAGACGCCGAATTGGAGGTATTTGAAAACAATAGGTCAGAGGAGTCCTGGACGTGTCCCAACGGCCACAGGTTGCAGGGGGTAGTGTGGTTGTATAGCAGTGATATACCATTGCTTTACGCGGGAGTGGCAAAAACATGGGTCACGCTTGGCCCCAGCTAAATTTTGCCTTCAAACCCGATCGTTTAGCCGGAAATCCACGCCGCCGCTCACTTCCGCATGCCGATCGCGGTTCCCGGCGTGACGAATACAAAGGCGGTGTCCGCGGGTACCGGCACGGTGGCGGTGCTGCTGAAGGACGGCACCCTGCGGACCTGGGGGCACGATGGCTGGGGCAATGCGGGCATCGGAACTTTTGGCGGATATCAGATGAAGCCTGTGAAAGCGAAGCTGGCCGGCGTCGAAG
Organism: Bryobacteraceae bacterium; assembly: GCA_035650295.1. Lineage (GTDB taxonomy): Bacteria > Acidobacteriota > Terriglobia > Bryobacterales > Bryobacteraceae > JAFLBB01. The sequence goes on from DASRHX010000819.1 coordinate 6,057, forward strand.
GCGTCTTCATGGCGGGGTCGCGCTGCTTCGCCATTGCCGGCGGCCAGTTGTACGTTTGGGGATTCGGGCATTCCCGCATGCTTGGTGTCATGAACAAGCATCTTTACGTGCCTACGCTGTTCGTGACGCCGTGAGCGGGCGGCGGCGCGAGCCCTATCCTCCACCCCTATCATGGTAGGGACATGGCGAGCCCCCGGCTTTTTTTGATCGACACATTTGGATTTCTGTTCCGAGCCTTTCACGCACGCGCAAGGACTGGCGCGCCACCAATGCGCACGCAAGGCGGTGTGCCGACCGAGGTTGTCTACATCTTCAACGCTATGTTGAAGAAGCTTCGCGCGACCCACCAGCCCGAATACATGGCCGCGATCTTCGAGAGTGAAGGCCCGAACTTCCGCACCGAGCAGTTCGCCGAATACAAGGCCAACCGCACGGAGACTCCGCCCGAGTTCATGGCACAGATTCCGCACACGCGGCGCCTTCTGGAAGCCCTGCGCATTCCGCTTCTGGAATACGACCGCTACGAGGCCGACGACGTCATCGGCACCATCGCGCGGCGCGCGTCCGAGTCGGGCGTC
>DASRHX010000820.1:0-3175 GCA_035650295.1 Bryobacteraceae bacterium
CGGGGCGCAAGACGGGGTTGGCGTTGTTTGGCGGTCAGGGCGCGCCGGTGATGGTGGATCTGGTGAACAGGCTGCAGACGACGTCGAAGCCAGTGCAGTTGATTCTGATGTGCGGGCATAACGAGGGGCTGGCGGCGAAGCTGCGCAAGATGGAGACGCGTATTCCGGTTCACGTCGAGGGGTTCACGACGGAGGTGCCGAAGTTCATGGCGATCTCCGATTTCATGATGGGCAAGCCGGGACCGGGCAGCATTTCGGAGGCGATGGCGATGAAGCTGCCGGTGATCGTCGAGCGAAACGCGTGGACGATGCCGCAGGAGCGCTATAACGCGGACTGGCTGCTGGAGCGCGGGGCGGGCGTGGTGTTGAAAAATTTCCGCGAGATTGGTCCGGCGGTGGAGCGGCTGTTGGAGCCGGGGGTGCTAGAGAAGATGCGCGCGAATGCGGGGGCGGTGAACAATCGGGCGGTATTTGAGATTACGGATATTTTGGAAAGGCTGGTGCTGGAGTGAGGTGGCGTTTCCCTTCAGGGTCTTCGTTCCGTGCACCGTGGGGGTCTAGACATTCGTGCCCCAACCATCAAAAACAGCATCATCCTGGCCCGCAAGCCTGATCAGCTTATCGGTGAGTCCTTCTCCTAGTGCCTGCTCCAACGGGATCTTTGCGCCAGCTTCCACAGTCCAACGATCCGCATCATCGCCTGTCGGCGCTGGAGCCAGCAGGCGGATCAAGAATCCCATTTCGTAAAGTCCTCGCGCTAATACGGCAGCATCGCGCTGGTTCCATGCCCAAAAGTGGAACTCGATGGGTCGAGCTACCAGTAGGTCAACCTCATGCGCTTTGAAATGTGCTCCCAACTCGCGGTTGCGTTCTCGATGTTCGCTCGTTAATTTCTTGATCTCCTCTTCAGTCATTGGTTACCCACCGCCCGCGCACTCAGAATTGAAGCACGTTCAGCCCAGGAATGCGGCTGAAGTCGCGGACATTGCTCGTACCCACCGCATATCCGAGTTCCAAAGCACAGGCGCCGATGATGAGGTCGCCGAGCGGGAGGTTGATTCCAATTGAGGCTTGCTCCCCGCCCCGCCGATCCGGGCGATGATCTCGGCGGTTACCTCCGTCACGGGATGCACAGGTAACTGGGTTTTCAGTTCGTCGAGAAACTGGCGGCGCTGCCGGGCACGCTCTGGCGACCGTGCGCGATAGATACCATGAGCCAACTCCGCTACGGTAAGTGCGCAAAGGACGATTGGGACCTCACCGACGGAAGCGCGGATGTTCTTAATGGCTGCTGGTGTCGTCATCCCGGCTCGCTCGGCGGCAACCAGAATGCTCGAGTCGAGGACTAATCCCAGGATGGCGGATTCCATGGCTCACGGTGCACTTTGATGCCTTCTTCGACATCGCGCGCGAAGTCCTCATCGATCACCGCGTTTGCGCCACTGGTTTCGAGCGCGGCGATGACTTCGGAGATCATCCGGCCTTTGACTTGCGGAGCCTTGATGACTGCGACGGGGCGGTTGTCCTGTTCGATTACGACTTCCATGCCTTGGCGGACTTTTTCCAGCACGGCATGGAGATCGCGGGCGAGCTCGGCTTCGGTGACATGTGCCGTCATATCCTTGATGATAGCGAAGCCCGGAGTACTGGACCAGATGCGGACAAACGCCGGGCGGTGAACAATCGGGAGGCGCTCGAGACCACGGTATGCGCTACTTGCACCGGAGGCGGCCCACTTGGGCAATAGCTTTCATATCACCAACTGATGGCCACATGAGTATTAACGCGTAGGCCACAAGCCCCATCAGTAGTGACTCGGCAAATGCTCTCGCTATAGTTAGCCACAACGTCGTGTTCCGAGCTAGACGCAGATGAAGTATCCTCGCGATGAAGGCTATTCCGAACCCGGCAACCATCAATTGGCCGGCAGAATCGGCAAGGCACGACGCTACTATTCCGGAGTTTATGGCCGCGGTCTCTGGCCGCCCGACAGTGCTGGAGTAGACCATGGCCCATGCGAACCAATTGCCAAGGGCCGCAACGGCAAACAGCATGGCAGACAGCATGACCGCAAGCACCAAGATGTCACCTAGGTAGGGGCGCTTCATTGTTTGGCCGGATCGGGACAGGAGTCTCATTACATTGACGATGTAACTGCTGCCGTTGTTCGCATATTGTGGTGAGGTGGTCCAACTCATCGAACTCGATATTGCCCACGGCTGGGCTGGCCGCTTACCGCCGCACCGGCGGCGCGACGTTGATCGAGAGTTGGCGGCGGAATTCGGGATAGCGACAGTGCCAGAAGCCGGCGAGGTCGGTCGTGGTCTGAACGGGGCGCATGTTGGGCGCGAGGAGTTCGATTCAGAGCGGCGTGCCGCTGCCGATTCGGGCGATGATTTCAGCGGTTACCGTAGAGGACTAATCCCACGACGCCAGGTTCCATGAATCACGGTGAGACTTGACGCCTACTTCTACGTCTGACGCGAAGTCCTTGTTGATCACCGCGCTTAGACCATTGGCTTTGGGCGCTGCGATTACCTCGGGGATCTTCCGCCCTTTCACCCGCGGAGCCTTGAGCACCGCGACAGGGCAACTGTCCTGCTCGATCACGACTTCCATGCCTTGGCGCACCTTCTCCAGCACGGCATGCACGTCGCGGGCGAGTTCAGCTTCCGTCATACGCACCGTAATCATGTCTCTGATGATACCGATTAACTTCGTACTTCGTATGCCGTTTTTTTAACGGCGTTGCGGAGGTTGAGCAGTCAGCGGGTCTTCCGGCCAGGAGTGCTTGGGATAACGACGGGAGAGTTGGCGGCGGAGTTCGGGGTAGAGGCGCTGCCAGAAGCCGGCGAGGTCGGTCGTGGTTTGGACGGGGCGCATGTTGGGGGCGAGCAGTTCGATCAGGAGCGGCGTGCCATTGCCAATGCGCGGCGATTCTTTCATGCCGAAGAATTCCTGGAGACGCGCGGCGACGACGGGCGGCTTGCCAGTTTCGTAGCGCACGGGAGCGGTCCGGCCGCTGGGGAGGCGGAGGCGGGCGGGGGCCATCTCGTCGAAGCGGCGGCGTTGGGCGGGATCGAGGCGTGCGTCGAGTGCGGCGAGGAAGGCATTTTCGCGGGATGCGGCGGCGAGGTCGGCGAAGCTGGCGAGGCCGTAGCAGAGAGATTCAAGG
>DASRHX010000821.1:0-3136 GCA_035650295.1 Bryobacteraceae bacterium
ATGGTTCACGAACATCGTACACGCTGCAGAATCACGCTTTTCCTATGATCTTTTTGGGAACTGGGCCACGCATGACAAAGACGGGGACGACAACAACGCCCTCGGCATTGGAGCAGGTGTAAATTACTTCTTTACCGAGAACATCGGCGTCGGCCTCGACACGTATACGGACGGCATTCGCCTTCCTTACATGTTGAACGCGAGCGCCATTTATCGGCTGGTCACCGAGCGCGCGATCAATCCCTATGGCTTCGCCGGGTTCGGCAAGCAATGGGACCATGCCTCGCAATGGACCGGACACCTGGGCCTTGGCGCGGAATACAGGTGGCAGCCGAATCTTGGGATCTTCCTTGATGGCCGCCTCGTGTTACCGGCGGACACGGACAATTACGGGCTGTTCCGGCTCGGAGCGCGCATCGGCTTCTAAGGGACGAACCAAAGATCTGCGCAATCAGCGTCTGGACTAATCCGGCTGGTTGAGTCATAGTCGCGTCCCGTGAGCATTTCCGGAGTGGCCTTCGGCCGGCTATTGGCCGCTGGCGGCGCCCTGCTCCTTTTCCAACCAGGCGCCATCAGCGCCGGACCGTCTGACGTTCACGATCTTCAGTCCGAGTACATCGTTGACTCATGGCAGACCGAACAGGGCCTGCCGGACAATTACGTAAACGCCATCACGCAGACCGCTGAGGGGTATCTTTGGGTCGCGACCTTCAATGGCCTTGCGCGATTTAACGGAGTCGAATTCGTTGTGTTCGATTCCGCAAATACTCCGGAACTCCCCAGCAGCCGCATTACCTCGTTCACTCGCGACCGCCGTGGACGTTTGTGGATTCTTTCCGAGTACGGGGACCTCACTTTGTGGTCAGTAGGACGCTTTCACTTATTTCCTGAGAAGCCGATTCGCTCGGTGCGCGAGGATTATCGAGGGACGGTGTGGGCGACGGAGTGGCCCAGCAAGACAAACTATTATTACTTTACGAACGGGTTTCTGCAGCCGATCACGACGGACGACACGTTTTACCATCGCCTCGGCAACGCCGCCGATTACGCGGGCCACGGCTGGGGGATCCGAAGCAATCGCCTGTTCTGCGTCAATCCGACCGCACCCGTCGAGACGCCGATTCCCAATTTCGACAGCGCATTCGGTTGGCGCCTGGCGCCCTCCGCTGATGGCGGCATGTGGGTCATCTCCGAACGGGTCCAGAAATTTCGCCAGGGCTGCTGGGACGACTACGGCTCTTTGCCGGTCATTACCCAACACCTTGGCCAGAGAAATATCGAGGACCACGCCGGCAACCTCTGGATCGGCACTGGCAAACATGAGCTCTGGCGCCTCGGCAGCAACCGTGTCTTCCGTCGCTTAAAGCTTCAAGACAGCACCGTGGCCGAGTTGGGCAAAGTCATATTCCAGGATGCGGAGGCCAACCTTTGGATCGCCACAAGCGGGGGTGGCCTTCTCCGGCTCAAAGCCCGCGCCCTTAATACTTACACGGCGCGCGATGGCCTCAAATCCGACTTGGTTCGCTCGGTGACCCAGGACACGCGCGGCAACATCTGGCTTGCGACCGTCAATAGCGTCGATTGGTTTCCCGCGCACAACCCGGATCGCGCTGAACCGCGCGGCCTCACTGTCTCCCTGCCGTGGAAAGTCCATGCTGGCCGCGACGGAAGTGTCTGGATCGGCACGTTCAGCAAGGGCGTTCTGCGGTTCCATAAAAACGATCAGCGCTGGTTTGTCGGCCCGGGCCCCGGCGAAACGCCGCCGATCAACGCTATCTTTGAAAATCGCCATGGCGAAATCCACTTCGGCACCCCGAAAGGCCTGTACACACCAGACAGCGATTCCCTCGTGAACTTCGAGTCTCCGCAGGATTTCCCATCGTTGGACATTCGTGGGATGGCTGAAGACAGCCGAGGCCGCCTCTACCTGGCTTGCAACGGCCAGGGCCTCGTGCGCAAAACGGACCCTGCGTGGGAACGGTTTACCAGCAGCGACGGCTTGCCGGGCAACCACCTTTGGGGACTGCATGTCGATGTTGAGGACACCGTATGGCTTGGGCTCCACGGCCACGCGCTCAGCCGATTCAAGGACGGCCGCTTTTTCAACTTCTCCACCGCTGAAATCGGACTGCCACGCATCATAACGTGCATCATCGAAGACGATATCGGTCATCTGTGGTTCCTGTCGAACCAGGGTCTTTTCCGCGCCCTCCGCTCCCAATTGAACGCGCTCGCTGACGGTCACGCCGACTCCGTTGACATCACGCATTACACCCGCGCGGACGGGATGGGCAGCAGCCAATGCACCGGCAATGCATGGAAGGACCGCGACGGAAAGCTCTGGTTCACGACGATGGGTGGCGTAACCGTTGTCGACCCGCGTTCTCTCCCAATCAATCCGCGTCCACCTACCGTTGTCATCGAAGAAGTGCTCATCGACGACAAACCTGCGCCTCAAACCGCGAACCTCAAGGTGCCTCCCAAGGCGCGCCGCCTCCAATTTCATTACGCGGGACTCAGTTTGACGGTGCCGGAGCGAGTGCGCTTTCAGTATCGCCTGGAAGGATTTGACAAGGATTGGGTGAAGGCGAACCACGATCGAACGGCGTACTACACAAAGGTTCCCCCGGGTTCCTATCGATTTCAGGTGATCGCGTGCAACAATGACAACGTCTGGAGCACATCGCCCGCGACGCTCATGCTCACCGTCACCCCATGGTTTTGGCAAACGAAGTGGTTTCTCGTGCTCGCTGTCATGTCCTCGGCCGGAGTTCTATTCGGCACGTACAAGCTGCGCATCCTGCAACTCAAGCGCGAACGCCTGCGCCAGGAAAACTTTTCGCGCCGCCTGATCCAATCGCAGGAGAACGAGCGCAAACGCATCGCTGCTGAACTTCATGACAGCCTTGGCCAGAACTTATTGGTGATGAAGAACTATGCCGCGCTTGGCTTGAAGAACAATGCGACACCGGACAACATGCGCGAGCAATTGCAGGAAATATCTGAAAGCGCGATGGCGTCGATCGAAGAGGTGCGGTCGATCGCGCGGGCATTGCGGCCCTATCAACTCGACCGCTTCGGCCTCACCCAGACATTGGAGGACGCTGCCGATCTCGTTGCCAAGACGGGGAGCCTC
>DASRHX010000822.1:0-5900 GCA_035650295.1 Bryobacteraceae bacterium
ATCGAACACGAAGACCTGCTTATGTCGGCCGAGGAAGGTCTCACCAAAGCGGCCGACTTCCTGAACTCTATCGTCATTCGCGACGAAGTGTCCAAACCCTGGTGGGTGGAGAACCGGGCGTAAATGCGGCGGCGGAATCTACTACGCGGCGCGATGCTGGCTCCGGCAGCGGTGGCCATGCCCGTCGCCGCGGCGCCACAGACTGCCGCACCGGCGACGGAGCCCATAGACGCAAAAATAGTGGTGAACGCACCGTCGCTCACCGGCGATCAGCGCACCACTTTCTTTGACGCTATTGAGCTCGCCGCCCTGCGCGCGCTTGCGGGAACTCTTGTGCCCTCGTTCGAGGGCAGGCCTGGCGCGGTCGAAGCGGGCGTTCCGGAGTTCGTCGATTTTGCGATCGCTGAATCACCCGCAGCGCGGCAGCAGTTGTGGCGCTCTGGATTGCATGAGCTTGACGCTCAATCGATCAAAGCCTTCGGCGTTCGTTTCGAGAAGCTCACCACTGACCAGGCCGCGAAGATTCTGGAGCCGCTCAAAGCCAAGTGGACCTTCTACGGTCCCAGCGAACCGTTCGCCAAATTCCTTTGGGAGGCGCGGACGGAGATGCTGCAGGCCACGCTCAACTCGCGCGAATACGCCGAAGCCAACACTGGACGCCGTGCCGCCGCGGCTTCCAACTACTATTGGCGGAGCCTCGACTAGCCATGGCCGCGAAGATGGATCACGACGTTTTGATCATCGGCTCCGGCGCGGGTGGCGGTATGGCCGCATGGGCGCTCACCAAACTGGGCGTGAAGTGCCTGATGCTTGAAGCCGGACCCGCGGCCGATTGGGAGCGCGACCGGAAGCTGGTTTCCGCTTACGACCTGCCCTTCCGCGGCCTAGGCAAGCCCGGCCGTTTTCCGCACGTCACGCAAGCCAGTGAGTTCGATGCCAACATGTGGGCGGACGAGTCGCAGAATCCGTACACGTACCCGGCCGACGATCCCTATTATTGGGTGCGCATCCGTGCCCTCGGTGGGAAAACGCTGCGCTGGGGACGCGCCTCATGGCGCCTGAGCAACTACGAGTTCAAGGGCAAAGACCACGACGGCCATGGCGACAATTGGCCTATCGAGTACAAAGATGTCGCGCCGTTTTACGACCGCGTCGAGCCGATCTTGCACGTGTCGGGCCGCAACGAAGGCTGGGCGCAAATGCCCGATGGCAATCTGATCGCGGACGACTCGCGCGACAGCGAGAGCATCACGCGCTTCAAGGCCGCGGCATCCAAGCTTGGAGTGCCGACCACTAAGCCGCGCCGCGCCACTGGAACGCTAGCCTCTTCCACGAACCTCTTGTTGCCGGACGCACTGGCCACGGGCAAGCTGACCATCGTGGGTAACGCCATCGTGCGCGAACTCAGCGTCGATGCGAGCACGGGTCTGGTGAACGGCGCGCATTACGTCGATCGGCGTTCCGGCCAGGAGTTCCATGTTTCGGCCAAGCGCGTGGTGCTGTCCGCGTCGTGCCTGGAATCGGCCCGGCTTCTTTTGAATTCGCGCTCCGCACGGCATCCGGCAGGCCTGGGTAATTCAAGCGGCGTCCTCGGCCATTACCTGTTCGACCAGTTTTACGTGAAAGGGACGGTGAGCGCCGTCGTCCCTGAAGCCCGCGGAGGACGTGCCTCGCGCACGCTGATGGGCGGCGCAGGCTACATTCCCCGCTTCCGCAATCTCAAATCCAAAGAGAAGGACTTCGTACGCGGCTATGCCTACGACTTCGGCAGCGGCGGGACTCCCAGCGCGGCGCAGCTCGGCCTGTGGGGCGAGCCCATGTGGAAGGCTCTCGCCGATGTACGCGGTACCGGCTTCGGCATGACGACGATGGGCGAAGTTGTACCCCGTTACGAAAACCACGTCCGCATCAATCCCGACGTGAAGGACGCCTGGGGCATCCCCGTTCTTCACATCACGCAAACCTACGGTGATAACGAACACAACATGGCGCGCGACGCCGAGCAGATGGCGGTCGCGATGTGCAAGGGCGCGGGCTTCGAGGTGGTCGCCAGCCACGCGCAGATGGTGCCGCCGGGCGAGAGCATTCACGAGCTTGGCGTGTGCCGCATGGGCGCCGATCCGAAGAAGAGCGTGCTCAACCAGTGGAATCAAAGTCATGACGTGAAGAACCTTTTCGTTGTCGATGGCAGCGCGTTTGTCAGCGGCGGCTCGCAGAATCCTACGTTGACTCTGATGGCTCTTTCGTTACGCGCCAGCGAATACCTCGCCGAAAGGATGAAGCGTGGCGAGTTGTAGGCGCCTCGTCCTGCTGGTAATCATTGCCTGCTCCCTGGCGGGCCAACAACCTCCTCCGTCGAAACCATTCGTTCCGGGGGCTCCGGTGCGCCAACCGCTCCCCTACAGTCATCAGCAACATCTCGCTTTGGGCTTGAAATGCGCGCAATGCCACAAGAACGCCGACCCCGGCGAAACAATGGGCTTCCCAGCCACGGCGGTGTGCATGGGTTGCCATCAGAGCGTCGCCAAAGACAAGCCCGCGATTCAAATGCTCGCCAAGTTTCACGAAGAGAAGCGGCAGATCCCCTGGGAGCGTGTTTACCAGATTCCCAGTTACGTGTTCTTCAGCCATCGCGAGCATTTGAAGGCCGGCGCGACCTGCGAATCGTGCCACGGCAACGTTGCCGAGCGCGCCGTCCTGTTCCGCGAAAAGGACATCTCGATGGGCGCCTGCATGGAGTGCCACCGCCTGGAAAAAGCGCCCAACGACTGCCAGTTGTGCCATGAAAACAGATAAATGAGGACACCCCCCTTGCGGAGTCCTCCAGTGGTGCTAGAGTAAACCACAGTGCGCCTACTGGTAATCGACGACGAAGCCAAAATCGCTGACTTTCTCAGGCGAGGTCTAGAGAGCGCCGGATATGCGGTTGATGTCGCTGGCGACGGCCAGCGTGCGATCGATCTGCTTTACGGCACCAATTACGATCTGATCATTCTGGACCTGATGTTGCCCGATATAGACGGTCTCGATCTACTGAAGAAAATTCGCAACCGGAAGCTCAGCCCGCCTGTTCTGATCCTCAGTGCACGAGACGCGGTGGACGACCGCGTGAAGGGCCTGGAATTCGGCGCTGACGACTATTTGGTGAAGCCGTTCGCCTTTGTCGAATTGCTCGCCCGCGCCCGCGCCCTGCTGCGCCGCGGGCAGCCAACGCCGGAGCGTCTGCAGGTGGGCGAACTCTCGCTCGATTGCATTCGCCGCAAAGTGGTTCGCGCAAGCGAAAACATCGAACTGGCCCCCAAAGAATTCAGCATCCTCGAATACCTGATGCGTAATCGAGGCCGTCCGCTCAGCCGCACGATGATCGTCGAGCACGTCTGGGACATGGAGTATGACGGCCTGACCAACATCGTCGACGTCTACATCCGCCACCTGCGGGCCAAGATCGACGATCGGTTCCCGGTGAAAATGATTCACACCGTGCGCGGTGTCGGATACATGCTTGATTCTCCGGAAAGAGGCGGAGAGAAGCCGTTTGACTCGGGCGCGGAAGCCACGGCGGAACAGGCGGCGGAAGCATAGCACCGTGGGCGCCCAGTTACCAAAGTGGCGCCGCAGTTTGGGCCTGCGCGGCAGGCTCTCCCTCAGCTACGGCATCGCGTTTGTCCTGTTGGTACTGGCCGTCGGCATCGTCACGCGCAGCACGTTGCGTTCCCTTCTCTACGCGAATACAACCGAAGTTCTCGATCAGGAGTGGGGCGCGGTGCGCGGCTATCTGCAGATCGACCGCAATCAACCGATCTGGTTCTTCGACCGCGAAGATAGCGAAGAGGCATTCTTCGTGCGCCGCCTGCGCCGCATCTTTCTTCTTACCGACAGAGAAGGTAACGTGCTCGAGGTTTCGGAACTCTACGCCAAGGCGGGCGTGGAATCCCGCCAGGAGCTTAAGCGCATGGCCGCGGAGCACAAGCCCATCTGGCGGGAGCGGCGTGGTCCGGACGGAACTCGCTACCTCATCCGCACGGGCATTCTAACGGAGGGCCGCAAGGAGTATCTGCTCAGCGTCGGCCGTACGCTAGCCGACAACGACCGCATTTTGGAGCGAGCCACGAAGACTTACTTTCTGGCCACGCCTCTGCTCATCGCGATATTCAGCCTGCTCGGATGGTGGATTGCGGGCCGCGCGCTGCAACCCCTCAACGACGTTGCCGGCGCCGCCTCGCAGATCACCGGCGAAAACCTGAAACTCCGCCTTCCCAGCCGCTCAACCGGCGACGAGCTGGACCACCTGATTGAGCGCTTCAACGCCATGGTAGACCGGCTGGAGAATTCCTTCACACTGGCGCGGCAATTCTCAGCCGACGTATCGCACGAACTCCGCACTCCACTTACCACCATTCGCGGCGAACTGGAGGTTGCCCTAATGACGGCAAAGACGGAAGAGGAATACCAGGAGGCCATCGCCGAAGCGGTGGAAGAGGCGGACCGATTGGCAAAGGTCGTGCGCACGCTGCTGCAACTTTCTCAAGCCGAGAGCGGACAAGTCATCCTTGCGCGCGACCCGATCGACCTCGGCCAACTGGTTCAGGATGTGGTCGAGCGATTCAACGTTCAGGCCGAAGCGGCGGATCAGGTCATGCGGGCCGAGGGCGGTACGGGGGTAATCGTTCGAGGCGACAAGGTGCAGTTGGACAGACTGGTGACGAACTTGCTCACCAATGCGATGAAGTATACGCAATCGGGCGGCCACATCCGAGCCCGAGTGCGCGCCGCCGGCGGCCATGCCATTCTGCAAGTCTCCGACACCGGCCGTGGCATTGCCGCCGAGCACCTGCCGCACATCTTTGACCGGCTCTATCGGGTGCCAGATGGCTTTCGCGACACCGAGCGCGGGTTGGGTCTCGGATTGAGCTTCGTTTCCTGGATCGCGAAAGCACATGAAGGCAAGATCGAAGTGCAAAGCGAACTTGGAAAGGGTACGACCTTCACCATCCGCTTCCCGCTCGGAAAACGGGGCGGCAGCGGCGAACATGCCGCGCTTCCTCCGCGCGCGGCGAGTGAAGCGTCCACGGTGGGATAGACTGAGCACATGAGCCTGGATATCTCACAGCGGGAACGCGAGGGGGTCGTCATTGTCGATTTGGACGGACGGCTAACAGTAGGGCAAGAGACCGGCGCGCTGCGCGAAGCGGTTCTCAAACTCAGCACGGAGGGCAAGACCAACGTTGTGCTGAATCTGGAAAAGGTTGAGTACATCGATTCAACGGGATTGGGTGGGCTGGTGATCTGTTTCACCACGCTCAAGAAGGGCGGCGGCGCTCTCAAGCTGCTGAATCTCAACCGGCGCAACGTCGAACTGCTCGTTCTTACGAAGTTGCAGACAGTCTTTGAGGTGTTCAACGACGAACAGGATGCGGTGAACAGCTACTTTCCGGGCCGCGAGATCAAGCGGTTCGATATCCTCGCCTTCGTTCAGCAAACGCAAAGCGAAGAGTAGAGGAAGCATCGCCCATGCGGCTGGTGGTGATTGGAGGCGTCGCCGCCGGGCTCAGCGCGGCCGCGCGAGCCAAGCGCCTGGACGCTTCCCTGGAAGTGCTTGTCCTCGAAAAGGGCGACCAGATCTCCTACAGTGCATGCGGCTTGCCCTACCTGCTGGAAGGCCAAGTTCGCGACTGGCGTCAATTAGTGGGTTTCACGGCGGATGAGTTTCTAGGTGCCAAGAACGTCAGCGTCCGAACGTCCACGGAAGTGGCCGCCATCGCCCATTCCCGGCGTGAGCTAACGACGCATTCCGGCGAGAAGTTGCATTACGACAAGCTGGTCGTCGCAACCGGTGCTCGCGCCCGCTGCCCGGAGCGGTGCATGCCCCTCCACACCCTCGCCGATGGCGTGCGCTTATG
>DASRHX010000823.1:0-7671 GCA_035650295.1 Bryobacteraceae bacterium
CGTCCAATCACTCAAGTTCGACCGCCTCTCACGTATGCAAGCCCGCTACCAGCGCATGGAAACCAACGCGCTCAAGGAACTCAAGGATCTCCAGGCACGCCGCAACATCCTCGAACGCTTCCCCGATCAAACCAAGGATTGCGCTCCGCTCGCCGAGCACACGGCATTCGTCGGCGAGGTCCCATTCATCAAACCAATCCCCGCCGTGCTTCGCGGCCGTCTCCGCAGCCCGCTCGACCACACGCCCATGCGCTCAAACGAACCCGACCCGGCCAAACTCGCCGCCGGCATCGCTGACATCCGCCGCCTGGTTCCCGACACCCGTCGCTAACGGAATCGCGACGGTTACGGAGAGGATAGGCAGACGCTATGCCACAATAATTCGCAGCTTCCCTCGCGCTATGCCCGCCCTCGTCGCAGCCCTTTTCGCTTTCGCACTCGCTTGGACCAGCCCCGCGCAAACCAAGCTTCGCGGCGTAGTCGTCGAAACCTATGGCGGCATCTCGGAGAACGGCGTGCAAACGACGCACCTGCTCACTCCCGGCGGTGAGTACATGCTCCACTACGGCAAACGAGACTTCAAACCAAAGTTCGCGAGCGCCACCTGCGAGGACATCGGTGCGATTTGGACGATAACCGCAAACTTGATAAAGGGACACGAGGCCGATCTCCTCACCGCTGAATGTGACGGCTCCGTTGATCACCGCATGCACGAACCGCAGCGCATCGTCCGGCTCTATCTCGACCACCTGTCGATGTTTCGTCACAAAGAAGCCGCGCAACTGATCGCGCCCAGGCTAGCCAAATCCGGCGACAGCTTCATCATGACTGAGAGCCGCCTCACTGACATGAGAGCCAAGGATCTTCGGAGCCTCATAGTCGCGAGTTGGTGGTTTTCCGCGCGCTCCGTATCGGGCTCTGCGCTACGCACTAAAGTCAGCACCGTCCCCGACTCTCACATCAGAATCAACGGGGCTTCGGTGACCATCACTTTCATCGTCTCCCGCGCCACTGCATCATCGCGGTGGCTCATCGACTCCATCGAAATCGAGTAGTCTTATCTGCGTGCATCCGCGTCCATCGGCGGCTAATATTTCTTATCCTCGCCCTGCAAAGGGCATCTTCGTCGCCATCACCGTAATCGTCGGCACGTTCGCGTCCAGCGGCAGGCTCGCCATATAAACGACCGCATCGGCCACATGCTTCGAATCGATCCGTGGCTCCACTTTCATCGAGCCGTCCGGCTGAATCACGCCGCTTGTCATTCGCTCGGTCATTTCCGTCGCCGCGTTTCCAATGTCGATCTGCCCGCATGCGATATCGAACGCGCGCCCATCGAGCGAAATGCTCTTCGTCAACCCCGTAATCGCATGCTTGGTCGCCGTGTATGGCGCCGAGTGCGGCCTCGGCGTGTACGCGGAAATGGAACCGTTGTTGATGATGCGCCCGCCGCGCGGCGTCTGCGCCTTCATCATGCGCATCGCTTCCTGCGCGCATAGGAACGCGCCCGTCAGATTGACGGCCACCACCTGGTTCCACTTCTCGAACGTCAGATCCTCCATCGGAATCGCCGGCGCACCCATGCCCGCGTTGTTGAACAGCACGTCAATCCGTCCGTATGCCTTCGCAATCTGCTCAAACAACGCCTTCACCGCGCCTGGCTGCGTCACATCGGTCGGCACGGCCAACATCGCCGGACCATCCGCCTTCGCCATCCCCGCTGTTTTCTCCAACTCATCCGCCCGCCGTCCGGCCAGGACCACCGCGAATCCCGCCGCTTGCAATCCCCGCGCCGCCGCGCGCCCCACACCGCTCCCGGCGCCGGTCACCAGCGCCACCTTCACCGAACTCAAGCCATCACCTTCTTCACCACTTCACCTCGCACTCCAGTCAATCTCTGATTCATCCCCTGGTAGAACCACGTCAGCTTCGTATGATCGAATCCCAGCAGGTGCAGCAGCGTCGCATGAAGATCGGACACATGCACCCGCTCCTCAACCGCCGCGAAGCCCAACTCATCGGTCGCGCCGATCGCCTGCCCACCCTTCACACCCGCACCCGCGAGCCACATCGAAAATCCGTACCAGTCATGGTCGCGCCCCGGCTTGCCGACGCCCTCGCTCGTCGGCGTGCGTCCGAACTCCCCTCCCCACACAAGCAGCGTCTCGTCCCACAAGCCCGTCGTCTTCAGATCCTGCATCAGCGCGGCAATGGGCTTGTCCGTCTCGGCCGCATGCAGGGTGTGGTTGTGGATGCAGTCGTTGTGCCCGTCCCACGTGTCTTCAATATGACCGCCGCCGGAGTAGAGCTGCACAAACCGCACGCCCTTCTCCAACAGCCGCCGCGTAATCAGACATTTCTTTCCGAAATCGGCGGTCACCTTCTCGTCAAGCCCGTACCGCCGCCGCGTCGCCTCGCTCTCGTTCGACAAATCCACCGTCGCCGCCGCTTCGGTCTGCATTCGATACGCCAGCTCATAGCTCTGCACTCGCGCCGCAAGTTCCGTATCGTCCTTGTGCAACTCCAAATGCGACTCGTTCAACGCCTTCAGCAAATCGAGCGACCGCCGTTGCGTCCGGTCGTCCACCGGCGGATGCAGGTCGAGCAGCGGCGCACCCGTGGAGCGAAAAAGCGTGCCCTGATATGCCGCCGGCATGTAGCCCGCCGTCCAGTTCGACGCGCTACCAATCGGACCGCCTCGCGGATCGGTCATCACCACAAACGACGGCAGGCTTTCGTTCGCCGACCCCAGCCCATACGTCACCCATGCACCGATACTCGGCTTGCCGATCAGAATGCTCCCCGTATTCATTTGCAGGCAGCCCGAGGCATGCGCTGCCGTGTCCGTGTACATCGAGCGGATCACGCAGAGGTCATCGGCGAACTTCGCCGTGTGTGGAAACAGGCTGCTGATCGGCAGCCCGCTCTGTCCGTGGTTCTTGAACTCGAACGGCGACTGCATGAGGTAGCCGATCGGACGCCCGTTCGAGCCCACCGTCAGCTTTCCCTGATACGGCTGTCCATTCAACCGCGTCAACTCCGGCTTCGGATCGAACGTGTCCACCTGGCTCGGAGCGCCGTTCATGAATAGGAATACCGCGCGCTTGGCCTTCGCCGGGAAGTGCGGCGCCTTTGCCGCGGCCTCCACCTTCCACATGCCATCGCGCGTCAGCAGGTCCATCAACGCCAGCCCAGCGAACCCGCCGCCGGTCTGCCACAGGAAATCGCGCCGCGTCTTTCGCCGTTCAGTTCGCATAGACAAACTCGTTCATGTTGAGCAACACCCGGCACAGCTCTTCGAGCGGCTGCTCCTTCAGAAACGCCTGCATCTTCTGTGCCTCGTCCGGCCCCGGCACGCGAGCCAGCGCCAGCCGGTAGGCATGCTCCACCTGCCGCGCGGGATCGCTTCCCGCCTCGCGCCGCAATCGCTCCGCCAGCGCCTTCGCCTGCCGGTTCGCATACCCGCCATTGAACAATTGCAGCGCTTGTGGCGCGACCGAAGTCGACTGCCGTTGCGCCGCCGACCGCGCCGTATCGCAAAAATCCAGCACCTCGAGCAGCGGCACCATCAATGACCGCTTCACGATCATGTAGATCGCCCGCCGCTCCCCTTGCGCCGGATCGTACGGCTGCCAGATCTTCCCCGGATCGCTCGATCCTTCCAGCGCTTCTTTCGGAATCTCCGGATACACCGGCGGCCCGTACATCTTCGCGTTCAACCGCCCGCTCACGGCCGCCATCGAATCGAGAATCGCCTCGGCCTCCAACCGCTTGTACGGCACCCGCCACAGCAGCATGTTCTCCGGGTCCTCTGCCACGTACTTTGCATTGGCTGCCTTCGACATTCGGTAGGTATTGCTGCCCGCAATCAGCGCGTTTAGCTTCTTCACCGACCATCCGTTCTCCATGAACCACACCGCCAGCCAGTCGAGCAACTCCGGATGCGTCGGTTTCGTACCCATCACTCCGAAATCGTTCGGCGTACGCACCAACCCCTCGCCGAAGTTCCACTGCCACACGCGGTTCACCATCACGCGCGCCGTCATAGGATTCTGCCTCGACGCGAGCCACCGTGCCAACGCCAATCGCCGCTGGCTCGTGCGCGGACCGGCGGGCAACGCCTCGAACCCGCTTCCGATCAGCGCCGGCGGCGCCGCCTCCACCTCAGGACCCGGCGACGATGCTTTCCCTCGAACCAGGATGAATGTCGGCGGCGCCTTCGGCGACCGCTCTTCCATGAAGTATCCGCGCGGCAACTCCGGCTCGCCATATGCGTCGTGGTGTTGTACCTCTTGCCACTCGCCCACCGGACGGTCGAGCTCCGTGCGCCCCTTGCGCGGCCGCGTCAACCCGTGAAACACCGCCACCATGCTGTAATAGTCGCGCGTCGTCAGCGGCTCGAACTTGTGGTTGTGGCAGCGGGCGCATCCGAGCGTCAGTCCCAGGAACGCCTGCGAGGTCGTGCTCACCAGATCGTCGAGTTGATCGTAATGATCCTCGGCCGGATCGGCCGGCTCATCGTCCCATGGACCCAGCCGGTTGTAGCCTGTCGCGATCATTGTGTTCGCGTTCGCATCCGGCAACTCGTCACCGGCCAGTTGCTCAATCACGAACCGGTCATACGCCATGTCGCTGTTGAAGGCGCGAATCACATAGTCGCGATACTTCCAGACGAGCGGCTTGGTCGCGTCTCGCTCGTATCCGTTGGTGTCGCCGTAGCGGACCACATCGAGCCAGTGCCGCGCCCATCGTTCGCCATACTCGGGCCGCGCCAGCAGCCGCTTCACCTCGGCGTCGAAGTCGCCTTCGAACCGGTCCTGTTCGGCCACGCTCGGCGGCAGCCCAATCAGATTCAAATAAATCCGCCGCAGCAGATCGCTCTGCTTCGCCCGCGGATTCGGCCTCCATCCGCGCGCCTCAAGCTTCGCCAGCACGAAGGTATCAATCGGATTCCGCACCCACTCCGCGTTCTTTACCTCGGGTACTGCGGGCTTCACCACCGGCTGCCACGCCCAATGCTTCAACCGCGGATCGTCCTTCTTCTCTGTCACCGTCTCCGATGCCGGCCACACCGCTCCCTCGTCAATCCACTTCGACAACAACGACACTTCCTCAGCCGTCAATCGCGGTCCCTTCGGCGGCATCACCAGCTTCGGGTCCGACCCGCTCACATACCGGATCAGCAGGCTCTTCGCCGCGCTTCCGGGCTCCACCGCCGGCACGCCGCTCTCCCCGCCTTTGAGCACGCTCGCCTTCTGATCGAGCCTCAAATGACTCATCTGCACCGCCGGCCCATGGCAGCCCACGCAGCGCTTCGCCAACAATGGGCGCACCTCGCTCTCATAGTCCACGGCCATCGCCGTGGACGCCACGAACAATAGGCTAGAGAGCGAACGCCACATACTGGTCTCCCGCCGGTGTCGGCTGCCGGTTGCCGCCGCCACAGGCGATCACCACATACTGCTTTCCGTTCACCGCATAGGTCGCCGGTGTCGCATACCCGCCCGCCGGCAGCTTCGCCTCCCACACGATCTTTCCGCTCGACGAATCCACGGCGTGAATTTTCTCGTCCGGCGTCGCCGCCAGAAACACCAGCCCACCCGCCGTCGCAATGCAGCCGCCCAACAAATAGGAGCCCGTCTTCTTCACGCCACGCGCGGCGAGTTTCGGATACTCGCCCATCACCTCGCGCCAGGCGAAGTCGCCGGTCTTCAAATCGATCGCCGTCAGGTGCCCCCATGGTGGCTTCACCGCCGGGAACCCCTCGCTGTCGATGAACTTCTCGTAGCCGGTGATGGCAAACGGATATTTCTCCTTGTCACGCACGTCGCGCAACGTGACGATACTCGGCAACTCGCTCGAGTTCACAAACAGCCGCTGCGTCGAAGGATCGAACGCACAGCCTCCCCACAGCGCCCCGCCCAGCGTCCCAGGCGAATAGATCGTGCCCTGCAGACTTGGCGCGGCGAACGGCACGCCTCCGCGCAGCTTCTTGAACTTTGCCAGCGCAAACGCGTGCGCCTCGGGCGAGATATCGGTAAGCAGATCCTCGTTCACCTCTTGCCGCGCGAACGGCTTCGGCTTCACCGGAAACGGCTGCGTCGCGGCCAGCAATTCGCCATCGACGTCGCTTGCTGGAACCTTACGGTCCTCCACCGGCAGCAGCGGCTTGCCCGTCTCGCGGTCCAGCAAAAACAGCGTGCCCATCTTGGTCACCTGCGCCACCGCGTCCTTCATCCGCCCGTTGTGCCGCACCGTCACCAGCGCGGGTTGTGCGGGCAGATCGTAGTCCCACACATCGTGCCGGACTACCTGGTAGTGCCAGATCAGCCGGCCCGTCTGCGCGTCGAGCGCCAGCAGGCAGTCGCTGAACAGGTTGTCGCCGTGCCGGTCGCCGCCATAGAAATCGAACGTCGCCGAACCCGTCGGCACAAACACCCATTTGCGTTTGAGGTCGACACTCAAACCCGGCCAATTGCCGGCGGAACCGTTCCGCTGCCAGGCATCCTTCGGCCAAGTGTCGTGACCCTTCTCGCCGGGATGCGGAATCGTGTGGAAGATCCACTTGCGCTTGCCCGTATAGACGTCGTACCCGCGTATGTGGCCGGGCGCTTCCGGACGCGGTCCTTCACCGCCGCCGCCGCCAATAATGAGCGTATCCTCGACAATCACCGGCGGGCTCGTGCTGCGATAGCTCAGGCCCGTCATATCGCGATCGAACTGCGCCGCAAGATCGACAATGCCGTTGTCGCCGAAGCCCTTCACCGGTTCGCCGGTAGCCGGATTGAGGCAGTGCAGCTTGTCCTGAATGGCGGCGAATACGCGTTTGTCCTTTCCGTCTTCGAACCAGGTGACGCCGCGATTCACGCCCGAGGAGCGCCGCGAGCCGGCAAGCGGATTGTAATTCCACAGAGGCTGTCCCGTGACGGCGTTTAATGCCCGCACCTGCACTCGCGCGGTCGTCAAATACATAACGCCGCCCACGACGATGGGCGTGCACTCGATGGTCGTCAGCGGTCTTTGCGAAGCATCGCCGCAGGCGTGGGTCCAAGCCACTTTCAGATTGGCCGCGTTTGAGGCCTTGATCTGGTTCAACGGCGAAAAGCGTGTCGCCCCAGGATCGCCACCGTAGTGGCCCCAATCGCCCTCCCCTTGTTTGGCCGCCCAGGCCGGAAGCGCCAGGAGCGCTGAAGATAGGACATCTCGCCGCGAGACAAGCATGGGATTAGCTTACGTCAGTCCGCTGCCGGTGATATGCTCCAAATGGATCCATAGGCGCTCAAGATGTATTGCAGAGTCATTCCCGTTTTCCTCCTGTCGGCCGCCCTTGCCGCGGCGGCGCCGTCGTTTTCACGCGATATCCGCCCCATTTTGCAAAAACGCTGCCAAGGCTGCCACCAGCCCGCCTCGAAGGCGTCGGATCTGGACCTCACCACGTTTGAAGCCTTCCAAAAAGGCGGAAAGCGCGGCGCGGCCTTTGTTGCGGGTAAGCCCGACGAGAGCCTTGCACTGAAATACATCAGCGGTTCCATTCAGCCGCGCATGCCGTTGGGCGAGCCAGAATTGCCCGCCCAAGAGGTGACGCTGATCAAGGAATGGATCCTCGACGGCGCGAAGAACGATTCGACCGCCGAACCCGCCATACGCCGGACCTCCGTTTATTTGCAACCT
>DASRHX010000824.1:0-7360 GCA_035650295.1 Bryobacteraceae bacterium
GGGAGTGGTCCCATCCAATGACGTGTTGAGAAAGGGTCTCGGACCTATCCGCGTATACCTAAGGTAGTGGAAAATACAATCGCGAGGTCTCAACACGGCTGCTCGGGTCCGCACTCGCCAGGCTCGGAACCTGCGCGACTCGCCGTGTGCTCGTTTAAAGCCCTGGCGGCGCGATCTGCTACAGCCGCGAAATTGGAATTGGAGGCTGAGTCTTAGAGAGATAGGGAATGCAGGAGTTTCGGTTCGTAGGGCGAGCGCCAAGCGCACCCTTAGAAGGAAATTTGAGCGATTTCCGTTGGAGGTGCTCGGTGCGAGGCCGAAAGCCAGTTCCGACACATCTGATAGGTTCTGCGGGGGGAAGTAGTGTGGAACTGAAGAACCTGAATTTCCAAGGACATTCGTATCGACGAGTCACGCGAGATATCGGAACGGAGAAGCAACCAGCGCCGCGCTTTTTCTGCACTGGCCGCGCCATTACAATGACCTAGACGATCAAGGTCATGACCAGAAGGCGAGGTGCGTTATGGGGATGAGAATAGCTTGCACGTGGATGATAACTTCCGGCTTCGTCTGCCTAGCGCAGAACGCGGGAGTGCAGGGCGTCGTGACGGATCCGTCGGCAGCCGCGGTGCCGGGTGTAACGGTGACCATCACAAACGTTGGGACCGGAATCGTGTCGGCGGCTCAGACCAATGAAACAGGATTCTATTCGGCTCCGTTGCTGGCCGTGGGTACCTATCGCGTGGTCGCCGAGAAAATGGGATTCAGTCCGGTGACGCGTGAAAACCTGAAACTTGACGTAAACCAAATTGCGCGCGTGGATTTCGAGTTGAAGGTCGGATCGGTCGCGGAAACGGTGGAGGTGTCGGCCGCAGCGGCGTTGTTGGAATCGGAAACGACAGCCATGGGGCAGGTGATCGAGAACCGCCGCATCGTCGAAATGCCGTTGAATCTCCGAAATTACCTGGAACTGGCGAGACTGGCAACCGGGGTGTTACCGGCGCGGACCCTGGGTCGAGGGTCGCGAACGGGCGGAGAGGATGGAACAGAAGGCGGATTCATCGCGGCGGGACAGCATGCGTTTCAAACCAACGTGCTGTTGGATGGTGTGGACAACAGCTCGCGGGCTTCCGGCGGGCCTCTCGGATGGCAGGCCCAAGCCGTCAAGCCGCCAGTGGACGCAGTTGGCGAATTCAAAGTTGTGACTAACAATAACTCGGCCGAGTACGGCTACCGGATGGGTGGCAAGGTGATCGTATCCACCAAATCCGGAACCAACGAGCTTCATGGGTCGTTGTACGAGTTTCTGCGGAACGAGAAATTCGATGGAACAAACTTTTTCGCGAACCGGTCGGGATCGAAGAAGCCAACGCTGCGGCAAAACCAATTTGGCGGCACCATCGGCGGGCCTGTGTTGAAAAACAAGATGTTCTACTTTTTCAGCTATCAGGGTACCCGCATTCGGCGTGGCCGCAGCTTTACATCGACAGTGCCGAGCACACTCGCCAAGAGTGGCGACTTCTCGCAGGAAGGCGTGCGTCGCAACCTGGTATTTGATCCCCTGACCACGTCGGGAACCGGGACTGCGGTGGAGCGGCAGCCATTCCCAGGCGCGCGGATTCCGTCGAGCCGTTTCGATCCAGTGGCCACTCCGATCATCGCGCTGTATCCGGGCCCGAACATCCCGGGGCGCGAGTTCCAACCCAACAACTACTTCTTTGCACCAGCGGACAAGGACACCTCGAACCAATACGACATCAAGGTGGATCACAATTTCTCGGATCGCGACCGCGTGTTCGGGCGCTGGAGCATCCGGCGCGACGACAAGCTGCAGAACGGCCCATTACCGGAGTCTGCATTCGCGGGAGGTTTGGGCCAAACGGTGAATCTACCTGGGGATAATTGGGCGGGAAGCTGGACGCACATGATCACGCCGAGCCTTTACAACGAGGCGCGGTTCGGTTACACGCATTTTCCGACGAGATTCGACATTCTGTCTTCCGAGAACCAGAACAAAAAATACGGAATCAAAGGCGTCCCCGGCGACACGTTCAACGACGGCCTCGATCACGGGATCGCGCGGTTTACGCCGTCGGATTATGGCGAGATCGGCACACGGAGCTTCTGGCCGAACTATAACTACCTGGATAACCTGCAATTCAACGACAATGTGCTGTTCCAGAAAGGGAGTCACTCGATCAAGTCGGGTGTCGAGTACCGGAAATCAATGCTATTTCGCGAAGCTTCGCGGTTCAGGAGAGGGAATTTCCGGTTCAACCGGATATTTACGACGCAACGGCCCAACGACGCTAACAGCCGCGCTCAGACAGGTAACGGGATGGCGGACTTCCTGCTAGGCACGGCGAGTGGTACAACCGTCGGGAACCAGAACGGCGAAGACGCTTACTCGCCTTATTACGGCCTGTACGTACAAGATGACTGGAAGGTGTCGCGCAACCTCACGATAAACCTTGGCGTGCGATGGGAGCTGATGAAAACCCCCTACTATCCATATGGCGCGAAAGTGGGGCGCGGCGGCGTGAGCCGCTTCCTGACCGAGTTCAACGTGCCAGTGGGCGATCCGCGATACGACTCCTTTGACCGGCCCAAGAGCGGCAGTGACTGCGGATGCAAGCAAGACTGGAACAATTTTGCGCCTCGTCTAGGGATCGCCTATAGGTTGAATGAGAAGACGGTAATTCGCGCTGGGTTCGGTCTGTTCTACGGCGAAGCCGACAACGGAGCTACCGAAGCGGCGCGGTGGCACAACCTTTCGCCGGATTTCACCGAGGTGGTGTTGAACACCACCGACAACGTGACGCCAATCACGTTTGTCAAAGATGGGTTTGTGCCGGTCCAGTTGCCGGCGCCGGCGCCGGCCGCGAATACCAATGTGACGGTGACCAAAGATATCTTCCCGAACCAATATGCATCGCAATGGTTCCTCGACGTGCAGCGGGAGTTTAGCGGCATCTTGTTCGAGGTGGGATACCAGGGCGCCAAAGCGACCCATTTGTTCGCCAACCGCAACATCAACAACGGCGGTCCGCACCCTTCGATTCCTGAGATCCGGCGGCGCGTGCGGCCGACCTGGAATGCCGTGAACTTGAACGACAACGGCGCCAATTCGCTCTACAACGCGCTGGTGACCAAAGCCGAGAAGCGCTTCTCGAGGGGATTGACGTTTGTCGCTTCGTACACTTTTTCGAGGAACATCGATCAATCCGTGGAGAATCTGAACGAAGGCGGTTCAGGCCGGGCCAACGAATACAATTTGAGCGCCGAGCGCGGCTTGTCGGACCTCCATCGGACACACAACTTCGTGGGCAGCTATACCTGGGAGTTGCCGTTTGGGAAGGGCCGGACGTTTGGATCGAATTGGAACGGAATCGCGGACACGCTGCTCGGTGGGTGGCAGTTGGGAGGGCTGGTGTCGATGCGGTCGGGTTTCCCGTTCGACGTCAACTATCCTGGCGATCCGCAGAATTCCGGAACACGAAATCGAGGGGATCGTGTGGGATCGGGAGGGCTTGACAATCCCACGATCGACATGTGGTTCGACCAGTTGGCCTTTGTGGCGAGCGCGCCGGGCGTGATCGGGAATACGGGGCGCAATGTGCTGATTGGACCGGGCTCTAAGAACCTCGACTTTATATTTGGCAAGCGGTTTGCTCTGCCCAAGGAAGGACACGTGTTGCAGTTACGGTTCGAGGCGTTCAATGCCACTAATACGCCGACGTTCGCGCAGCCGAACTCGGGATTACGGGGCCCGGCGACGGCGACAATCACGGAGGCGGACGAGCCCCGGCGGATTCAGTTCGCATTGAAGTACACGTTTTAGAAATCGTCGCGTGCGGCCACAGGAGTCGTTCCCCGGAGTTGTTCTCGAAGAATGCGGTTTTCCTCGCGAAGGCGGTCAACGGCTAGCCATTGATATCGGTTCATCCCACCGGCGACGGCGTTCAGTAAAAACCGGAATGGATCCAGGCGTCCTCCGCAATAAATCAATCCGTGTGAACCGTGCGCGGCGAGACAAGTACCCCGGTTTCAATGAGAGCACATCAGCGATCCGTTCCTCACCCAAGAGGGGTTTCCCCTCGCCATTTGTCGTAAGAGCGCACGAATATTCCTCGGCAGGGCGGGGCGTCCGTGCTCGCGCGATTTCCATCGGCAGAGCAGACGGAAACCGTTGCGGTACCAGCGGGTGAAGGTCGCGGGTTTGACGATGACAAGTGCATTGCGCCAATCGAAGAGCTTCGGCAGCCAGCGGTCTGCTCAACTATTACGCCCGCACCGCACGGGTCTTTTGACTTACGGTACAGTATCGCCGCGCCGCCATGCGGCAGCGGAATGGGGGACAATGCTGACACATCCGAGATAGGCGAGGCGGCGCGATATCCACTTGATCGTCTGGACTTAGTGGAACGCGGTGGCATCAGCGTGCGACGAACCCGTCTGAATAGTTAGGCACACATTAGGGTCGATTCGCGTCACAACGGTCGCCGTGATGGGTACTCTGGGGATTCCGTCCGGTACCGGCCCATGTATTCTACGATCTTCCTCACCACGTCGGGTTGGCTCGCAGCCACGTCCTTGTTTTCTCCGATGTCGGTCGACAAGTCGTAGAGTTCCAGCGATGCACTAACTCCGTGCCGAACACCTTTCCACCTTCCGATGCGAAGCGCCTGGTGAAATCCATCACCGTACGATTCCCAGTACAGAGGCCTTTCGAAGGCTTGTCGTTTTCCGAGAAGAGTGGGCACGACCGAGATACCGTCAACGTGCCGCGGGATCCCTCGAACCCCAGCCAGATCGGCGAGCGTCGGTAGCACGTCCCAGAAGGCCCATGGATAATCGCTGGCACTGCCTGGCTTCACTTGGCCAGGCCAGCGGACAATCATGGGAACCCTCGTTCCACCCTCATAAGAGGAACCCTTGCGCGCGCGCAGCGGTCCCATGCTTCCGAAGGGTTTGTAGTCGAATATCCCGCCGTTGTCACTGGTAAAAAAGACGACGGTGTTTTCGTCCAGGCCGGTCTCCTTCAGCTTTGCCGTAATACGCCCTACGTAGGAGTCCATCCGTGTAACCATCGCTGCGTAATGCTTGGCAGCTTCCGGCCAGGGCTGATCAGCGTATGTTCCCAAGTCGGGCGCCTCAAACTTGGCGTGAGGAACCGTCGGCGTGAAGTACAGGAAAAAAGGCTGGTACCGATGACGGTCAATGAAGTGCAGAGCTTCTCTGGCGAACAGGTCGGAGGCGTACTCGCGCCGCTGACCATGGCGGTTGCCTTTTAGCCCCTCTCTGGTCTTGTTCCGCCACACGTACTGCGGATAGTGGTCGTGCGCGTGCTGCTGGTTCAGGAAACCAAACCATTCATCAAAGCCGTGATCATTCGGAAGTCCGGGGCTGTCAGGCTCGCCCAAACCCCATTTGCCAAAGATCCCGGTCGCATAGGCTCTTTCTTCATCGAAGGCGTCGCGCCATTCGGGCCCCTTTAGCACCTGGGCCACAGTGATGTCTTCGGCCGTGAGCGACACACGCCCGCCGGTGCGCAGCGACATGTTGGAGCGGACGGTGGTATGGCCGGTGTGCTGACCAGTCATCAACGCGCTACGCGATGGAGCGCAGACGGAGGCGCCGGCATAACAGTCGGTAAAGCGCATGCCCTCTTCGGCGAGGCGGTCGATTTGGGGTGTCCGGATCAGCTTCTGGCCGTAGCAGCCAAGGTCATAGACACCGAGATCGTCTGCCATGATGAACACGAAATTCGGCTGCGCAACAGGCCGACCCCGCTGACCTCGCGCTGCGCTTGCGGCGAAAGTCACGGCGGGAAGACGGAGTAGATCGCGGCGATTCATCTGCGGAATCTGAACTCTACCATTGCTTGAACCCCGATCGGCAACCGGATGAAGGGAATTGTACTAGCACCCGTTTCTGCTGAGGACGAATCAATCCTTCACCGGCGCTTCGAGTCGTCGTAAAATTCCGAGCGCACTCCATGATGACACCATTGTTGCGCCGCCAGAAGAGGTCGTGGTCCCATAAAGGGCAATGAGGGCGATGCTTCGCGCCATTGCATTTGTTCATCGCGTGTATAGCGGCAGTGCCCTCCCAGCGGGCTCCGACAGTGGCCGTTGATCGCAAACAAG
Source organism: Bryobacteraceae bacterium (assembly GCA_035650295.1). GTDB lineage: Bacteria > Acidobacteriota > Terriglobia > Bryobacterales > Bryobacteraceae > JAFLBB01. The sequence goes on from DASRHX010000824.1 coordinate 6,150, forward strand.
GCTCGGCGGTCTGCTCAGCCACCACGCCCGTGCTGCATGATTATCTTGACCCTACGCCAACGGTTGCGACTTTACCCGAATGCCATTTCATCTGTCAGAGTTCAAGAGCGTTCTTGTCTCGGTTTGGCTATTCACCAGTGCGCCGGAGTGATAGTCTCGTCGGGATCGCACATGTGCGAAGCAAGGAGGGTTAATGGGAAGGTTGCTTTGTCTGGGGACGCTGTTCGCGGCGGCGGGCTTATCGCAGGAGTTCCGGGGGACGATTCTCGGACGCGTTGTCGACCCGAGTGGCGCGGCCGTGGCCGGTGCAGCAATCGAGGTGGTCAACGAAGCCACCAAGACCGTGGTCAAGAGCGCAACCAACGAGGCCGGTAACTACCAGGCGCCCTTTCTCGTGCCAGGGAACTACACCGTTCGCGTCGAGCTACAGGGGTTCAAACGATTGGAACGGCCAGGCATTCGCGTTTCAACAAACGAGCAGGCGATGATCGACTTCAAGCTGGAGCTCGGCGCCACGTCGGAGTCGGTGACGGTGTCAACTGCGGCGCCACTATTGAACACGACAAACTCCGATCTCGGCCAGGTGATCGACAACAGCTACGTGGGGATGATCTCGGTGTCGTTGAGCCGCAACATCATCAACTTGAGAAACCTCGCGCCCGGAGTCACCGGAGACACCGGGACTTATACCAGCAGTGCGCAGGCGACGTTCTCGATCGCCGGCGGCGGCAGCGGCCAGGGCCGCAACGAAGTGATTCTCGACGGCATGCCGAACACGACTGCCGGAGGGACCTTCGGCTTCATCCCGTCAGTCGATTCCGTGGAGGAGGTGCGCGTTCACACAACGATGTTCGATGCCTCGTACGGCCATTCCAACGCCGGCGCGCTCAGCATCACGACCCGAGGCGGAACCAATGAGCTGCACGGCGCGGCATACATCTTCAAGCGATGGCAGGCGCTCTACGCCAACAGTTGGACCAACAACTCGCTCGGCCTTCCGAAGCCGCCCGTGGCATACCGGCAGTGGGGCTACACGGTGGGCGGCCCGGTTTGGATTCCCAAGCTTTACAACGGGCGCAACCGGACATTCTTCTCGACCTCGCTCGAGCGGGACCACGATCCGCGTGAGCTGACCAGGCAGGCACGCGTTCCGACGGACCTTGAGCGGGCTGGGAATTTCTCGAGGACATTGAACCGCCAGGGAGGCGCTT
>DASRHX010000825.1:0-3298 GCA_035650295.1 Bryobacteraceae bacterium
CCGACCGTGATGCGATTTGTATATACGCCGCTTCGCGGGCCGTAATAAATGTAATACCCCGCGACGTTCGGTTCGGAATTTGGTCTCCAGGTTACACTGAGGAAGCCCGGCACCTGGGCATTGCTGCCCGTCACCAAAACCATGCCTAGAAGGAGAGGAACAATCCGCTTAGGGATTGTTTTCCGACCGTGCAAAGAACCCATGAATTTCCCTTTGAACCCCAGGAAACCTGTGCTGATACGACAAGCCAGTTTTTTCATCACAATCCATAGAATTATGCCCGTTTCCAAACCCTATATTATTTCTGTTTAACAATGTCTGTGGGGAAAGCACCCCAGACATTTCTTGCCTATCGAGGCTGCGGCTGAATTCTGTCCGTGAAGGTCAGCACTGCGATTTAAATGGAGCGAGCGAAGGGATTCGAACCCTCGACATTCACGTTGGCAACGTGACGCTCTACCAGACTGAGCTACGCTCGCTACGAGTTGTTGCCTAGGACATATACGGGACGGGCTACCTTTTGCAAGAGACTTATTTTGTAAAATCTTTTGTCAGCTTCGCGAACTCACGGATTCGCGGGAAAAGTCCGTTCGAAGAAGCGCGCGCCATCGCGTTCAATGCCCAGTGTCTTGCCCAATGGATCGAGATTCATCGGGAACTCACCCAATTCCGGTTCATCTTCAAGTTCGATCACACCAATAGTGCCGCCGGGGGCAGTGCCCACAAAGATCGTTGCGAAAGGGTTCTCCTCCACAGTCAGCAGATACACTCCCGCAGGAACATTCCGCAGCACCACTTGAAAATGCCGGCTCCCGCGCTCATCTCGCTTGAAGCGGACCCGCGCTATGCCGTCAGCATCTCTGCCCAGGTTGAACAAAGGCAACACCAGCCGGACCGGCGCAAGCACAGTGGTATCTGCGCTGACAGCGAGGGGTTGTCCCTGGAAGAGCACGACTCCGCCGACGCTTATCGCAAACGAGTTGGTGACGATGTTGAAATCCAGCAACCGTTCGTCTTCATCGTCCGGTTCGCTCGCGAATTCTATTTGGCCTTCAGTGCCCGTCGGCACCTCAAAAACGGGGATCAATCCTTGAAATACGTCGTTTATAAATAATTCATAATCGCCCACAGGCACGTTCACCAGTTCAATGTCGCACTCGCGGCGCGCATCCCGATCGATCATGCGCCGGGCTCGCGCAAAACCGCTGGGAAGTTCAACCACCGGTGGTATCAAAAAATCCTGGACTGAGGGGGTGGCCAGATTGATGCCCCTGGCTCTCGCCTGAAACCTGCCGCTGAAACGAAGGCTGTTCGTGCGGGTGATATCGATCACCAGGCCGCGCGGATCGAACCTTAATGCCGGCTCCGGCGTCCCGGACCTGTTGTCGAACGCGATGCGCCCCGTGCCGCCGCTCACCACGATGTTTCCGCGCCTGATCCCGTCCACGTGCAGTCTCCAGGTGCCATCGCGAACATTTGTCAGCGTCACCGAAAAACGCCGCGTTCCGTCTGCAAGCAATTCATAACTGGCGTTCGCCGCCCCTCCAGTCGCGCCCGGCGCTCGCGGCAGCGTCACTTCTTCGCGGACGATCGAGTGGCGCGGTTCGTTCGCGCCCGAAATCCTCGCCCGCAGCACCGCTCTTCCGCCTTGCACCACTTCGAACTGACGGCCTCGCGGATCAAAGTTAAACTGCTGCGTTCCGGAGGTGCCTGGCTGCGAAAATCTCACTTGCGCGCGGCCGTTGCGCTCGGCCACGAACGTCCCACGACGTATTCCCCCGGACATCACCGCGTAACTGCTGCCAGGCGTGAGGTTCGTCGCCAGCAAAACAAGTGACGAGTTGGTCGGACCCAGGGTGATGGTCACCAACCCGCTGGCATTGCCATCCACGCCAGTGCGCTGCAAGGGCGCCACAATGAATGCCGAATCTGCCGCGGCGTTGAAGACCGCGAGACCCACTACGCTTATCCATACCATTTTGAGGGAGATTCTCCGAATTCCCGTCAGGAACAAGAGACGCATATGCCACCTGGATGCGCGGATAATCACATAACCTTCCCCGCCGTGCAACACTTATGTGAAGCCGACTATCGCGTATTAATATCCTTGCTGGTCGCGCCGATTCTATTTACAGATGAGGTCACGAACCGAGCTGGCCGAATGATATGGATGCATTCTTAATATATCTCCTGTGCTTTGGCGTCGGACTGCTCTTCACCATCGTCAGCGCGGTTCTCGGCGATGTCTTCGGCGGTCACGGCGTTGACCATGGGGATGTCGGCACCGGCGGCCATGCGGAGGCGGGTTTTGAACACTCCGGCATGCCGGGGCTTTCGCCCTTCAGCCCGACGACGATTGCGTCCTTCATCACGGCCTTCGGGGGTTTGGGGCTGATCTTTTCACGCATCGAAGCGACCAAGCCTGTTTACATTAGCGCGCCCTTGTCGGCCATTGGCGGCCTGGCCATCGCTGGCGGCATTTTTCTGATTTTCAACAAAATCTTCAGTAAGACCCAAAGCTCTAGTGAAGGTCGCGTCGCCACGCTGGTGGGTGTGCACGCGACCGTCATCACGCCTATCCCACAGCATGGCGTCGGCGAAATCGCGTACGTGCAGGCCGGTTGCCGTTACACCGCTCCCGCCCGCAGCGAGACCGGCGCGGCTGTTGCCGGGGGCGCCACCGTAAAAATCATGCGCATCGTCGGCGGAAGCCAATTCTTCGTAGCGCCGGTATGAGTACTCTCCCCTTGGCATCAGAGTTCCTGACAAGCGGCGCGACGGTCTTCGCTCTAGTAGGCATCGTGATCGTGATCTTTTTGTTCTTCGCCATTTGGTCCAGTCGCTATACCAAAGCCGGACCTAACCAGGTATTGATCATATCCGATCGCCAGTGCCTTCACCGTAACCCCGACGGGAGCCTGAGTCAGCGCGGCTATAGGATCGTCAAAGGCGGCGGCAGCTTTGTCTTTCCGGTGATCGAAAAAGTGGATGTCCTCAGTCTCGATCCAGTCACGATCGAATTCCAGTTCGACAACGTCGCCAGCGGAGTTGCGCAGGTCAAAGTCAATAGTGAGGATATTTCGATTGCCAGGGCTGACGAACATTTTCTGAACAAGGGACCTGATACCATTCGAGACAGCGCGTTGCAGATTGTGGAGAGCCAGTGCCGGAAAGCGCTGAATCCCGCCCGGATCGAAGAACAGCTTGCGCGCGATCTCGCGGCCACGGGCCTTTCTCTGATAAGCTTTACCGTTCGCAGCTTCAACAAGAGCGTTCCGGGAATGGCAGGAACAGGGAA
>DASRHX010000826.1:0-2961 GCA_035650295.1 Bryobacteraceae bacterium
CTCTGCGAAAAGCTGGCCCCCGGACTCAGTCTTCCAGAATGCCGTCTGCCTATGGCTATCGAAGTGCTTGAGGGGGGCTTCGGCGAAGTGAATCACCAGCGGGGGGCGCTCTACTATCAGCTTGTTGCAGGGTTCTAGGAACGGCACGAACAATTGTCTCCTTGCGGCCACTTTCCAGCAATGATTGTGCCGCCGATAGGAGGTGGACCGTAACGTGAAAGCCACCTCGGCTCCCAGTCCGCGTCGGCGGCAACCAACGCTGACTGTGGGCGCAGCGATGCCCGGTAAACGGGCGCCGTCGCGTTTCCAGCGAGGAGGTCGAGACTGAGCGCGGCGATCATCGCCTGGCCCGGCGCCATGTCGATCGCCCCGTAGAGGCTTATACCGCCACCGCAGCCAGGTTCGGTGTTTCGGGGCGAGCGAGTTGCTGGAAGAAGGTGTTCCCCGGTCGGGATAAACCCACAACGGAAGCACGCGCCCTGGGCAGAGATAGCGACAGCATGCGCGGCAAGTGCGTAGTCTTCGAGCCAACCGTAGACCACGGGGCCACGTAAGAGTCCGCTTCGATGGGTATCGTTCAAGGCACTCTCGGCGTTCCAATCCCCACACGTCGAAATCACGAGATCGGCGTCGGCGACGACGCTTGGGGTTTTACGTAAGACATCACGCCAATCGGCGGCATGGCCCGTGACGTTGAGTGCGAGCGGAAATCTTTTCCGAAGAACGGCTGCGAGTTCCTTGGCCTTGTACTGGCTGACGGAGTCAGCGCCTAACTCGTGTCGCTCGATGTTGTCCCAAGAGAGAGTCTGCGGGTCGACAAGAGCGACGCTGCCGACCCCGCTTTGCAGTAGCAGTTTGGCCAGACCGGAACCAAGGGAGCCGGCGCCGATCAAACATACCGCCTTCAAGGAAAAGGCTGGTTCTCCAAGGTGCGCGGGACGCCGAGTACGAGCGCCATCGATGCGGTCGGCAACATGTCGCGACAGTTGAAGACGCGGCGCTAGCACCTCAGCCGGCACGCGACCAGTTCTGAAACCCTTGTGAAGGGGGTCTTGTACCTTTCGGCCCGGACCTGCCGGCTCTATCCGGGGTTCAATCAAAACTCCGGCCACGACCGAGCGGCCGCGCGGCGGGATTCCCATGAGAACGACAGCTATTGGGTCATCAGACGTGGTGAGAACTTTGTCTACAAGGTTGAGTCCGTCCGGAGAGCTTCTGCTAATCAAGGCCCTCAGGTCTTGGACGGAGGAAGGATACTCGGAAGGCGACGGCAGGGGCGCCATCCAAATCGCAACCGCAACATCCAGGTTCCGTTCTTTGTCTCCGTACATGTTGGCCAAAAAGCGAAGGGCCAACTCCTTTGTCTCGGCAACCAGGGTGAATGTTTTTGCTCGCCAACAAACGACAAGGCGGCTGGGCGCACCAGGCTCGATGAGCGTTTTGAACCTGCGAGGGATACCACGGAGCCAATAGGCGGCAAAATCCTCTATGTAGTCCGCGTCGTTCGCACCTGCCTGGTTGCTCTTGAGCAGGCTGAGAGCCTCGCTGTAGGAATGGCGGACAATGTCCACTGGTCGCCGAGCGTCGACGCGGCCTATGTCGCCAGTCAGACAGATTTTCCCGCCGCCCTCAATATGGGGGCCTTCAATCAGATCGGGCCGCTCACGAATGAAAAACTTTGGCTCCGAATATGGAAAGTTGCGATTCAGCACAAGTACTAAGGACCCACCGCCCTCGAGGGGAAGCAGCCAACCGGCTGTTGGTTCGAGATTGCTCCAGTGACCAAGGTCGTCGGGACGCAGCTCTACCGCACGCGGAATCGACTCTTTGATCCAAGTTCCAACTTCGGCGACAGCGCTGTGATGGAGCTGATCGAGCGAAACCACGTGTCAGCCGAACCTGCCGTAGCGGCCGCCACCGCGCTTCTGAACTGGCGCGGTAGGCCCGCCGGCGCTGCCAACTGTGGCTTTTTCCCCGTCGTCAGGATCCGGCTGCCCGGAAAACCAATCGGTGCTGAACAGGCGGTCCCAAGCCGACATGGCATCGGCGTGGCTGCAATTGGGCTCGTCCAAAACGTCCAGGTGCTTCAAGTTTTCCTCTAAGCGGGCACGAAGGAACTCAGGTCGAGCGTCGTCAGCGTGGTTGATCTCTTCACCGTGCAGGGTTGGGTGTTCGATGTCCTTCTGCCACTTCAACCTAGCTTCGATGTTCTTCATTGTGATCCGAAATGCTAGATCGTCGCGGTCGGCCTGTCCGTCGAAATGCTCGGAGGCAAGCTTGGTGATCATAAAGCCCGTGGCAATCTGGCCCTTCCAAGAGGAGCGACTGCGGGCAAACGCCTTCAAGAGTTTTACGATGCGGAGGAATTGTCCCTCTGTGTCCTTGCAGTCATAGCTCAGTGCTCTGTTTTGGCGCTTGAACCATTTCGTAACCTCTCTGGGGTCGGACACCTTCCAGTCGGCGCTGGCCAACTCGAATTTCTCGACTTCCGCGCCGGACCAAGGATCCTTGTCGACGAACCTCCGGTAGGAAGGAACATCGACGTGAAAGCCTTCGTTGTAGTAGACGCGGACGCAATTCTTCAAATGCTCGGGCGCCTTCGCAAACCGATCATCTTGAAGGGCGTCGCATACCATCTGTCGGACGTCCAAGGCGCTCATCTCGCCGCCTTGCGGCCCGACTAGGTCGTCCTTGTGAAAGTAGGCGCCATCATCAATGTCGTAGTCGTTGTCGGCATCCTGAATCATCGTGTGCATTGCGTAAGAGCCTTGCGACCATTGGCCATAGGGCTTCGGCTTGTTGTTGGCATCCAAGCCGAGCTTCAGGCGGGAGCGATTGGCATTCCGGCGTTCACGCATCGCCGTTTTCTCCGGGCCTGGCAGGGCAACTTGGCGGCTGTAGAATCCGAGTACCTGCGTGGATGTATTACGCATTGGAGGCATCTCCTGTGAGCGTAAGCAA
>DASRHX010000827.1:0-4161 GCA_035650295.1 Bryobacteraceae bacterium
AGGTAGAGTTTGTCGGCGCTGTTGACCTTCCCGGACACGCAGTAGTAATGGCCAGGCGTGAGGATGTGGGATTTTGTGAAGTCGTACAGGCGGTAGACTCGACGGGTCGAATCGTCTCTCATTAGGAACACAGCACAGGAGCGGTACTCCTTGCGCGAGAGCAGGAGCAGATGATTGGCGCTGAAGTTGAACATGAGATGGAGGGATGGGCGGGAGCGATGAGGCTCCCGCGCCATCGACAGCGCCGTTGAGGGGTTACCCGGCGGACTCCTCCGGATCGGGGTATCGCACAGAGCGGCGCATGATCGGATCCGGCCTGATGGAACTATTCGGCCGGCAGATTTGAGTTAGCTTTGGCTTTCCGCAAGCTGTCGCCGCCGAGCAGAAAGATTTCGGAGTTCTCCACGAGGCGGTCGGCGATGGCCGTGGCGATGGTGGTGTTGTACAGGATGTTGCCCCAGTCCGAGAACGCGGTATTCGTGGTGATGATCGTCGAACGTTTTTCGCCGTGGCGTGTCGAGATGACCTGATAAAACAGATTCGACGTTTGCTGATCGAGCGAAAGATACCCAAGCTCGTCAACAAAATGTTGAGCTCAACATTTGTGGACTTATGTGAAGTTGTCAGTAATGTGGAGTGACCGGCGGAACGCCCCGTGATCATTGTGGGCCCCGCCCGCCTTCACTCCACATTTATTGATGGCTACAACGACTCCAGCCAGTCAGGGATCGTGGCGTCCCTGGCCCAGGGTGTCCGAGACTTCCTTGAAACGGGCCGGACCTTCGCAATGGCTTTACGCTTCATCTCGAGATCAACCTTCGCGTGACGGTTCGTCGTGGTCGGACTCGCGTGGCCCAGCATATGGCTGATGGTGGAGAGGTCCACCCCGGATTTCAGCAGCGCCACGGCGGTGCTGTGCCGCATGCTGTGTGGGTGAAGGCGCTTCCTGGAAAGCGTCGGTGCGGTTTCCGTGGCCGCGTCCAGACATCGCAGGAGGATATGGCGGACACCGAATCGACTCAGCGGTTGATCGCGATGATTAGCGAAAACATGGGCTTCCGGCGAGGTGTCGATCTTGCGCTGCTTGCAGAACGACCGCAACACCGCCGCAGTTTCCGGCCAGATGGGGCAGTAGCGCTCCTTCTTCCCTTTGCCGAAGAGCCGTACCTGGAATGGTCTGGTCAGTTGAAGATCGCGCACCCGCAGATCTACGATTTCCTGGACACGGCCACCAGTGTTGAACATCGTCGCCATTAGCGCGTAGTTGCGGACACCTTGCGGCGTTGTCCTGTCGATCGCTTTCAGGATCGAATCAATCTCCTCGTACTCCAGATAATCGATGGCCCGGTTCGGCGCTCGCTTGAATGGAACGGCGATCACCTTCTGTGCGAGATCCAGCTGTTCGGGGTTCCGAAATGCGACGAAACGGAAGAACGCGTGAATCGCAGCTAATCGTACGTTGCGTGTAGCCACGCCGTTGTTCCTGTGATCCTCCAGATGGGAAAGGAACGCGAGGATGCGCGGCGGATCCAGATCGGCGAGATCGAGTTCCGCAACAGCCTTGCCGTGCTGCTCGGCGATAAACCGGAGGAGCAGGACGATACTGTCCCGGTAGCTGAGGATCGTGTGGGGACTGCATCCTCGAAGGCGAGGCAGATGATCGCTGAAGTAGTCACGGACAATCGCGCCGAGGAGGTTAATGGCAGGGGCCTTCTTCATCGCAACTGGCCCTTCTTGTTCAAGGCCGGCGGAATGACCAGCGTGCCGTAAAGCCTGGCAAACCGCTCGCTGGCAGCGACTCGCATCGGTTCGATGAAGTGCAGGTAGTGGTGAGTGGAGAGGGCTGAGCCATGCCCAAGGTAGGTTGCCAGGAGCGGCAGCTTCGCGTCCACATCGGTCCCCGCGCGATACCAGCGAAGCAATGCGTTGACAGCGAAGGAATGCCGGAAGTCGTGGATGCGCGGCGTGAATCCGTTGGCGGCTTTAATGCCGCACTCTTCAAGGAGCGGCTTGATGCAATAGGAGAGTCCGGTGCCAGTGTACGCGCGGCCGCCACGGATCGCGTTCCAGATCAACGGTGTACTCGGCGACGATGGGAGTTTCAGTCTGGCTCGGGTAGAAAGATAAGTATCAATCTCATTGGCAATACCTTCATGGATCGGCAGCAGTCGTGCCTTATAGAACTTCGTAGCCCGAATATGCAGTGTGGCCTGCTGCCGGTTATAGTCGCCTTCGACCAGGTTCAGCAACTCCCCGCGCCGGATTCCGGTGGTGAAGAGCAGGACGATGGCCAGTCGTGTGAGTTCGGGGCGAAGCGGCGTCGAAAGATTGCGATTCAACCGGGAAGCAGCGTCCAGCAAACGCGCGACCTCCGATTCGGTAAAGATGTGCGGCCGAATGCGCTGATGGTACGGCGGGAACGTTCGTGGATCGGGCAGGAAGCACTCGGGTTCTGTTCGCCGGCGATACAAGCAGAAGGCGTGAACCTCGAGCATGCGGACCCTGCGCACACCAGAGGCGAGATGTTCGTACGCTTTGCACCAGGCGTCGAAGGCGGCCACGCTCAGGTCCCGGAATCCGTCTTTCACAAGCAGCCGGTCAAGAGACTGGAGAGCGTGTGTCGCCGAGTCAAACTTCCGTCCGAGGGCACGCTTCATTCCCACGTACCGGTCGAGAACAGGGGCAAGACTGGATGAAAATAGCGGTTTCATCGTTTCGCTCCCTTGACAGCGGCGCACGCGCGTCGCCCCGGAACAGGAAGCGCGACCTCGCGCAAGTCGCCGGCAGCCAGCCGGAGATATGCGGCGGTGCTCTCCGCCGTACGGTGGCCCAGTATGTCCCCGATGGTCTTGAGCGGCGTCCCCTTCCTGAGTAATTCAACCGCGAATGAATGCCGAAGACAGTACGGACCATGGAAGGGAATCTCGAGCCGGCTCTTGCGCACCAACGCCTGAAAGGCTTCTGTAATCGCGGTAGGTTTCAACAAGTCGACGGGGGCGCGCATGCGGAGGAAGATCTTCCTGAAGGGAGCCGTTGGCGGAGTCTGCTGCAAGTGCTTCACGAGCGCGGCGCAAACTTCATTCGTCAATGGAAGTTCAAGCGCCGATGAGGTCTTGCGCTGTTGGATGCGCAGCCTGCCCTGACGCCAGCTGATGTCGTCCAGGCTCAAGGCGACGACCTCGCTGGCACGAAGTCCGTAGGTGGCGATCAACAGAAACATCGCGTAATCGCGCAACCCCATGGCCGACTTTGTGTCGATGCTTTTCAGGAGCGCCGTGACTGTCTCCCACGGAAGAGCGCGCGGCAATTGCTCGAGGCGATAGAGCCGGGGAGTGTCGATCTGGCGGTCGAGCCCGGCTGCCACGCGACCGTCAGTGGACAGGAACCGAAGGAGTCCGCGAATAGCAGCAATCTCGTGTTGCAGGCTCGCTCGACACAAACGTTTGCCGGCTTGCGTAACATAGGCCTCGATATCGCTGGGGCGAAGGGAACCAAGCCTCGCACCCGACGCCTCCAGATGCTCGAGGAAACAGCGGGACGCGAGTCTGTGGTGCGAGATCGTCGATGCGGCGCATCCACGGACTTCGCGCAGGTAGCCGGCATACTCGTTGCTGATCAACGCTGCAGGAGAGGCCAGTGGAGCTTTCTCTACCGCTCCTGTCGCAATCGTCCCTATGGAATTCAGGTATCGCGCCAGCGCTCGAACGATTCCCGCTTGTTCCGGAAGAACCTTGATCAGACCGCGCCAGGAATCATACAAGACAGGCCGCGTAAGATCGGCGACCTTGCGAATGCCACGTCTTCGCAAATCCGCATCGGCGTGAGGCAGAGCCCGCATCGCAAACTTCTGTGATCCCGGCGAATAGCCGCTCGCGGTGAGCCAATCCGAAAAACCATCCGCAACGGGGCCGAGCAGTGGCAATGCTCGGAACTTTGTATGCGCCTTGGGGAACAGGGACTGTAGCATCGTGAAACCTCTGTGAGATGATGTCGGCCACCGGACGGCGACCGCTCCCGATGCTACTGAATAATGTGGAGTGAAGGCGGGCGGGGCCCACAATGATCACGGGGCGTTCCACCGGTCACTCCACATTACTGACAACTTCACATAAATCGACAAATGTTGAGCTCAACATTTGTTGACGAGCTGGGTTATTTAAA
>DASRHX010000828.1:0-4036 GCA_035650295.1 Bryobacteraceae bacterium
CAGGAATCGCTTGTCGTCAATCACAGTGCCGACGTCTGTGGACTCGGTCTGGATCAGCGATGCGGTCGCCGCTACTTCGACCGTCTGAGTCACCTCGCCGACCTGAAGCGCGATATCGGCCTTGGTCTGCTGGTTCACCTCAACTCGAACGCCCTTCATTTCGGCGCGCCGGAATCCTGCCGATTCAGCGGAGAGCGTGTAGATCCCGATGGGCAGATTGAAGAACGAGTAGGTGCCGGAATTGCTGGTTGCGGAGTTGTAGACGGCATTGGTCGCATCATGTGTGATCCGTACTGTCACTCCGGCCACAACACTGCCTGACGGGTCCGTAACCGTTCCGGAAATTGCGCCGCGGTCCACCTGTGCCAACGCAATGATGGAAATGCCCAGAAGTAGAAGCAATCGATATGCTGTATTCATCACGAGCCACCTCCCACAAATGAATTCAGAAGGATCGTAACACTTGGCATCCAGCTTGACAATCCTCACGTTGATCCTCCTCCAGGCCGGCGGCGGACCTTTGGAAGATGGCCAACGCGCCTTTCGCGAAAAGGACTGGGCACGCGCCGAGCGCGCATTCCTCCAAGCGGCTCAGGCAGACCCGAATAAGCCTTTGGCGCACCGCTGGCTCGGCATGACCTATGCCGCGCAGGAAAAGTACGCCCTGGCGGAGCGGCCGTTTCGCCGTGCTTGTCAATTGTCCTCTCGCGACGAGGCTTGCTACTATCTCGGCCGGACGCTGACCACGTTGAGCCGGTTCCAGGAAGCAATCAGCGTTTACGAGAAGGCAGGAGCCAACAAGGCCGCTGAGGAGAAGTGGCTCCTCGGCATGGCGGTAGCCCTCGAAGGCGCCGAGCGGTTCGATGAAGCACAGCAACGTTTCCGGCAAGCGATCGCGGCGGGGTCCAAGCAAGCCGAGATTGATTACGCCAAATTTCGCCGTAAAAGGTCCGCTCCTCGATTAGTTGCTCCCGCCATACGATTTGAAGCTGCCGACCTGCCTGTTACAGTGCGAACTGGTGCATCCGGAAGGAAGTATCTGCCGGAGACCATGCTGGCGGGAGTGGCCGTGTTCGATGCCGACGGGGATCATTGGCCAGACATCTTCATCGCGAACGGCGCGGCCCTACCGTCGTTGCGCAAACCCGATGCTTCGTTTCATGACGCCCTGCTCCACAACAATCATGACGGTACGTTTTCCAATGTCACCGCAAAGGCTGGACTTCAGGGAGAAGGCTACTCCATGGGGGTCGCCGCTGCCGACTACGACAACGACGGCGATGCCGATTTGTTCGTCGCGGGGGTCAACCGCTCCGCGCTCTACCGCAATCGAGGAGATGGAACGTTCGAGAACATTACCGCAGCGAGCGGACTCTCCGAAAGCGGCCTCTGGAATGTGTCCGCGGCTTGGCTGGATTTCGACAATGACGGATTGCTGGACTTGTTCGTCGTGCGATATGTCCAATGGGATTCGGCGCGCGAGCCCTATTGCGGAACACCGGAACACCGTCAGTATTGCCATCCACGTTTCTATAAGCCACTTGCCAATGCGCTGTATCGCAACCGGGGTGACGGAACATTCGAGGACGTGTCTGAGGCTTCCAGCATCTCGGGCCATGAGGGTAAGGGAATGGGTATCGCCGTCGGAGACTATGACAACGACGGCCGGATAGACGTGTTCGTCGCCAACGACACGCTGCCGAACTTCCTATTTCAGAATGGCGGCGGCAAATTTCGCGAGACGGCCACGGAGGCAGGCGTCGCCTTCAACGAGAGCGGTACCGCTCTTTCTTCGATGGGAGCCGAAATGCACGATGTCGATAACGACGGCCGCGAAGATCTGTTCATCACAGCTCTATCGAACGAAACGTTTCCCCTGTTCCGGAATTTACCGGCAGGTTTTAGCGATTCTACCCTTGCAGCTGGAATCGCGGCGGCAAGCCTCCCTTGGACTGGATGGGGTACGGCGGCAATCGATCTGGATGATGACGGCTGGAAAGATCTAGTCACCGCGAACGGCCATGTGATGGATAACGCCGAAGCAGTGAGCGGCCGCAAGTCGCGCCAGCCTGTTCAGGTGTACCTGAACCGGGCGCTCAACACTGGTCAAAGGGTCTGGGCGGCGGCGCAGCTTCCGGGTGAAGCGCTTCATCGCGGGCTCGCCTATGGTGATTTCGACCGTGACGGCCGGCAAGATCTGGTTATCACTCGACTCAACGAACGTGCACGGCTCTGGTGGAACCGCTACGAGCCGAACAACTGGATAGCGTTGCGCTTGCGAGGCGTGCAGTCCAATCGAGATGGCATTGGAGCACTGGTACAGGTCGACACCGCGCCCGGCTCACAGTGGAAGCGAATGGTCTCCTCTAACGGCTATGGCGGGTCCTCGCTGGGTCCGGTCCATTTTGGCTTGGGTAAGGAATCTCGCGCCAAAAATATTGTGATCCGATGGCCTTCGGGCATTGTGCAATCTCTCGATAATCTGGAAAGTGGGCATATCTACGACTTGACCGAAGGGGTGTCCGTCGCTGTCCCTGAAGTCCTGCGCTAGAATCATAGGCGCGTTTCTCCACTTCACAAATGCCGATTCGGCCTGAGCGCGCAAGAGAGATCAGGAAAGCAGTATGAACGTCCTTCTCCTCTCGATGCCCGACTATTTCGAGCATATGCCTCCGGTCGCCGTCCGCATGCCCAATGGCGCTCTGACCTCGCTTGCTGGAAATGTAGATTCCCATCATCGTGTAGCGGTGGCCGATCTTATCCTCTGCTATCGTCGCGTGCGGGAGACCATCACGGATCTGGCCCGCAATTTGGATCCCGAAGTCGTCGGGCTCTCGGTGATGACCTTCCAACGTCGCACTGCGCAGCGCATCGTCGCTCTCATGCGCCAGTTGAAGCCGAACGTGAAGATTGTTGTTGGCGGTTATGATCCGAGTCTTGCCCGCGATGCCTATGAAGGAATGGCTGTGGATTACATTGTACGCGGCGAGGGCGAGCTTACTTTCCGCGAGCTCTTGCGCGCGCTCGAGCGGGGCGGGGACCTCACTGGCATTCCTGGCCTCTCGTATGCTGATGGTCGAGGTTGGGTCCATAACCCTGATCGCCCAGTCCATCGGCTGGAGGACGGCGAAATCCGGCTGCCGAATCGCAAGGCCCGCGTGCTTCAAGGCTACACGGCGCTCGGCCGCCAGGTGGATGTGGTGGAAACTTCGCGTGGCTGCACCTATGACTGCAGTTTCTGCTCCATCATCGAAATGCGCGGCCGCAACTTTCATACCTACTCCTTCGAACGCGTGCTTGCCGATATCCGCGATGCCGCCGCCCACGGTGCTCGCACCATTTTCCTGGTAGACGACAACATCACGCTCAACGTGCGCCGTTTCGAAGCACTGTGCCTGGCCATCATCGAGGCAGGGCTAAACACACTTGACTACTTTGTTCAGGCGATGACCTCGGTCATAGCCAATCACGGCAAAACGCTCGCGCCTCTGATGCGCCGCGCTGGCTTCCGCTATGTCTTTCTTGGTATCGAAAACATCATTGAAAATGATTTGCGGTTTTTGAAGGCGGGTGCCAAGAATACTCTACGAGACACCACGGGGATCCTCGGACAGAATGCAACTTTGAGAGCCATCGAGTGCCTGCACCAAAACCGCATGTACGTGATTGGAGGCCTGATCGTTGGGAATCCCGGGGACACGCTCCAATCGATTGAGGCTAACCTCGACTTCACTCGCCGCTATGTGGATTGGCCGTACATCCAGCATCCGACTCCATATCCGCGCACGCCCATGACCGATGAGTTGCGCAAGCGCGGCTTGATCGTGAGCGAGAGGCTAGAGGAGTACGACGGTACGACCGCGGTGGTGCGCACTGAGCACGTAAGCGTTGAAGAAATCGAATACGTTCGCTGGAAGGCTGAGCGTTGGATGAAGCTTCGACACATGCCGGTTGCCTTTCGCCACGATCCATGGTTCGTTGTGCGACACGCTTCGCAGATGCTTGCGCACACGTTCCGTGGAAGTACAGTGCGTTC
>DASRHX010000829.1:0-28075 GCA_035650295.1 Bryobacteraceae bacterium
GGATGCTCGAACGGCCATAACGTTTGCGTTGTCTCCCGGAAACGAACACGATGCGCCGCATGGAAGGGCCTTGCTGGAAGAGCTTGGCCCCATGCCGCAGGGTCTTTCGCTGCTCATGGATCGCGCTTACGAAGGCGATGAGACCCGCCAACTGGTCCTTGATTTGGGCATGATTCCGGTGGTTCCGCCCAAGTCCAACCGGCTCCATCCGTGGGACTATGACCGCGCGATCTACAAAAAGCGCAACGAGATTGAACGGCTCTTCCGCAGACTCAAGGGATTCCGCCGCATCTTCTCTCGTTTCGAAAAGCTCGACGTCGTGTTCCTCGCCTTCCTCTGCTTTGCACTCATTGTCGAAGCTCTGCGGTTAGTGTGAACACGCCCTAGATTCTTTGACTAGCTTTAGCTTTCTTCCCGCTTGCAGCAAGTAAGGCTGGGCGAGCAATTCTTTCGGAGTCGCGCAAATACTTGGCCCAGCCGGGCTTGTTGCCCCGTCATCCCAAAAGGCCAGCAACGTCAACGCACTGGATTCACCAGCCGCTTCGGCGATCCTCTGAAGGAGCCCACGTTCGAGTCCTCCTAGGTTGCGGCGCTGATCCAAAACTCTTTCTATCCGCCTCTCGCTCCAGCCCTTCGACTCGTACTTGCGCCTTAAACGGTCAAGCTCGGCCGTGCTCGCCGGGGCTTGAAAGAGGCCGCAAGCACAATGTCCAACATCAACTAGAAATGCCGCGTAATCGTCCTCAAACGCTTTGGCGACGTAATCAGGAGCGGGATGCAAGCGATAGCCGAGGTACTCCTGCACCGCCTCCTGCTCGGAACGGTGAATGCCAATTGCCACCATGTAGCACATGTCGATGTCCTACTCTCTCTCGTTCGCTACTGCCCAATCCCCAGCCGCCTCGCTAGAATCTCCGGCAGCGACGCCGCGCGAATCTTGGCCTGCGCGGCAGCGATGTCATAGGGAACGCGGACATACTGGACCACGCGTTGCACATCGTCGTACACGGCATAGGCCGCGCGCGGGTCGGCGTCGCGCGGTTGCCCGATGGAGCCGGGATTAATGAGATAGAACGTATCCTTCTCAAGCTCCAAGTCCACGCTTTCCTCTTCACGCGGAACGTTCGGGATCCTCACCACGCCATTACGGTGCAACATGAATCCACCCTGAATGTGCGTGTGGCCGAAGAAGGATATTGGCGTGTCGAGATAGCCGATCAACTGGCGCGCGTCCTGCGCCTGCAGCAGGTATTCGTCTTCATCCAGTGGCGATCCGTGCAAAATCTGGAACCCGCCGATCAGGATCGGCCCCTTGGGAAGCTCGCGCAACCACGCCAGATTCTCGTTCGTCAGCTTCTCCTGCGTCCAGATCGCCGAAGCGCGAGCGGCGGCGTTGAACCACTCGAGGTCGTCCAGTCCGGCGCACGCCTTATCGTGGTTGCCGCGCACGTTATGCTTGGCCTCTTCGCGCACGAACTCAACACAGGCGTTCGGATCGGCACCGTAACCGACTGTGTCGCCCAGGCACAGAATCTGGTCCCATGTACCGGAGGCGCGCGCGAGGGCGGCCACCAGAGCTTCTTGGTTCGAATGTATGTCGCTCAGGATGAGGTAGCGCACAGTCGGATGAGATTCACTTCCGGCGGCGCGCCGAGTCGGATGGGTGCGCCCACAGTTCCAAGGCCGCGGCTAACATAGATCGACGACCCCCCTTCACGGTACAGCCCGTACACATATGGTGTAAAGAAACGCGCGACATTTAGCTGTTCGCCCAGCAGTTCGAAGTTCACCTGGCCGCCGTGGGTATGACCAGCGATGGTGGCCTGCCAGCCTTGTGCCGCAGCCACGGGAAACACATCGGGATTATGCGACATCAACAGGTTCACGGTGCCTGGCACGATGAGCGACCCCGCACCCTCCAGATAAGGCCTTCCGCTGCGCTGATAGTCCACTCCGCCCAGGTTGAGCGCCGCCTCGCCAAAGCGCAACGGCTCCGATTTACCGCGCAGGATACGAATGCCGAACCGCGCCGCTGCGTGTTCTGTGTAACGTTCGCAATTTGCGATGATCTCATGATTACCCAGGCAGCCGAACATGCCGGCCTCGGCGCGCAGCTGGCTAAGCAGTTCCAGGCACCGGTCCAGCGGATCGCGGCGCAGCGTGATGAAGTCGCCGGTAAGCAGCGCCAGATGAGGTTTCGTCTCATTCGCCATCGCGACGGCGCGATTCAACTCCTTCACACCCAGATAGGCGGAAAAGTGGATGTCGGTGATCTGCGCGATGCGCAAGCCCTGGAGTGCGGGCGGCAGGTTCGGAATGGGCAGATCCACTTCGCGCATTTGAAACTCATTGCGTTCGACAAACACTCCATAGCCGCACACAGTGGCAGGCAGAGCAATGGCGGAGAGCTTGGCCGCGCCGAGCAGTTGCCTCCGCTTGGGGTCAAAGGCCGGCGCGCGGCGAATCGCCTCGTGCGTGAGCCAGGTGCCGATTGCTCCCAGACCATAGACCACCGCCATGCCGCGCACCCAATCGCGCACGGGAGAGGGAGGAAAGAGCGTGCCAATCTGGCCTACGCCAAACACGAAGCCAAACGTCAACCACGCCATTCCCAGCCAGCGCCACGCGTGAACCACAATGCCGCGCCTCCACGATCGAGTGGACCATTTGCTTTCGAGCGCCCAGGCACTGAGACGCCATTGCGCCCATAGCACGAGCGCCAGGGCAACAGCATCGGGGATTTGTCGGACACCAATTGGCATGCGAAGGACGACTCCTTCCATTCTAGCCGCCCGCGATGAAGTCTCCCATTGGGGCGCGCCCGCTACAATCGAAGGATGTCTCTTGTCGTGATCGGCTCCGTCGCCTATGACGGGGTCCAAACGCCGTTCGGCACCGTGGATCGGATGCTCGGCGGTTCCTGTACTTACATTGCTCTTTCGGCGAGCTATTTCACCTCGGTGGGTATAGTCGGCGTGGTCGGCGACGATTTCGCTCAGGAGGACGTCGACCTGCTCACTTCGCGCAAAATCGGTGTCGAAGGTTTGGAACGGGTGCAGGGAAAAACCTTCTTCTGGAAGGGCGTGTACTCCGACGACATGAACGATCGCACGACGCTCGCGACAGACCTGAACGTCTTCGCCGATTTCGATCCGAAGCTTCCGGAACCGTACAAGGACGCGCCGTACCTGTTCCTGGGCAACATTCAGCCGACACTGCAAAAAGGCGTGCGGGACCAGATGAAGGCCACCCAACTTGTGGGCGGCGACACGATGAATCTGTGGATTGACATCGCCCGGCCTGCGCTGCTCGAAACGCTCAAGGGTTGGGATTTCCTCCTCATTAATGACAGCGAAGCGCGCATGCTTTCCGGCGAAGCGAATTTGAAGAGGGCTGCCGCCAGGATCATGGAGATGGGGCCGAAGATCGTCGTGATCAAGCGCGGTGAGTACGGCGCCATCCTGTTCACCCCGGAGTATCACTTCATCGCGCCCGGTTACCTGCTGCAACAGGTGTTTGATCCCACAGGCGCGGGCGATTGCTTCGCTGGCGGCTTCATGGGCTACCTGGCGAGCAAAGGGATTGAGGCTGCCCGCGCCGGCGACGACCGGCTGGAGTTGTTCCGCGCCGTGATTTACGGCTCCGTGATGGGCAGCTTCTGCTGTGAGCAATTTGGAGTGGACCGTTTCCGTACATTGAATCGTCTAGAAATCGATGGCCGCTTCCAGGAGTTCAAAGACTTCACGGGCTTCTAAGTCCGGCCGCTCGCGCGGTTGGATTTCGGGTCTCTGTGTTTGGGTGGCGGCGTTCGCTTTGGGCGCCGTGGCCGCTGCATTCCATACAGCCCAGGGCTGGACTTACTACTACGGCGATGCCGAGGCGCATCTCAACATCGCGCGGCACATTGTCGACACACGTGCGCCGTCGCTCGAGCATCTCGGCACCGTGTGGCTGCCACTTCCTCATCTCCTCATGCTGCCCCTGGTGGGCAACGACGTATGGTGGCAGAACGGTTGGGCCGGAAGCGTGCCTTCCGTGCTCTGCTACTCGCTCGCGGTGTGTTTCCTATTTCTTCTTGCCCGCCGCCTCACGGGCAGCGCGCTCGCGGGCGTGACGGCGGCGCTCGTGCTCGCCATCAACCCGAACCTGCTCTACCTGCAATCGACTGCCATGACCGAAGCAATATACGCGGCCTGCGCGATGGCCACTCTCTACGCGCTTTCCCGTGCAGTGGAGCAGGGCGGATGGCTTTGGCCCGCGCTGGCCGGATTCGCCGCGACATGCGGCACGATGACGCGCTACGACGGCTGGTTTCTGCTCCCCTTCTACGCTATCTACCTGCTGTTTGGCTCGGGGAAAGCGCGCTGGAGTGAGTCGGTCTTGTTTTGCACCGTAGCCAGCATGGGGCCGCTGGTATGGCTCGCGCACAACTGGTGGTGGTGGGGCGACCCGCTCGAGTTCTACCGTGGCGAATGGTCAGCGCGAGCCATTTATGATCGAGCCATACGAGCGGGCATGAAGGCGGCCCCGGGCGATGGTGACTGGCGGCTCGCCTTCACTCAATACACCGCGGCAATCCGGCACACCTGCGGCGGAGTTCTGGCGGTGTGCGGCGGACTGGCGCTGGCGGCTTGCACACGCAGGCGGCTGGTTTTTCCTCTCGCATTGCTCCTGCTCGCTCCTCTGTTCTATGTCTGGAGCCTCCACAGCTCAGGCAACCCCATTTTCGTACCGGACCTGTGGCCGCACAGTTACTACAACACGCGTTACGGATTGGCCGCGCTGCCCCTGTTCGCATTCGGGCTCGGCGCCCTAGTTGCGTTGGGCCCGGGGCCGAAAATCCGCTCCGCACTGATGGCGCTGGTGGTGATCTTCGCCGCGCTGCCGTGGGCCTTGTACCCGCGCTCCGAGGCGTGGATCTGCTGGAAAGAATCGCAAGTAAACTCCGTCGCCCGCCGCGCTTGGACGAATGAACTGGCCAATTTCCTGAAAGCGAACTATCAAGGTGGCGGAATCGCTATGTCGTTTGGCGACGCCAGAGGCGCTCTGCGACAGGCTGGCATTCCTCTGCGCGAGGGGATGCATGAGGGTTCGGGGCCGCTTTGGTACGGCGCGCTGGCCCGCCCAGAGTTTTTCTTGCACGAAGAGTGGGCAATCACGCTTTCCGGCGATGCCCTGGCAAACGCCCTGCCGCGCGGCGAGCGCCGTGGACTACGCTATGACTGTCAGCGGACAATAGAACTCAAGGGCGCCCCTGTGGTGAAAATCTGGCGGAAGAGCTCGCGGCTCCGTCCGCCCGAGTTCGCCCCCAGCGAAGACGAGCAACGGATCCACTTCCAGAAGGCATTACGGCAGGTTCCATGAGCATTCCTTTCTATAAAGCGCAGGCGGTGGGCAACGACTTTCTGTTCAGCTGGGTAGCCGAACTGCCTGAGGGTTTGAAAAAGAGCGCCGAAGCCCAGTTTCTCTCGCCCAAGGGTATGAAGAGAGACACCCATTCTCCCGATGGACTAGCGAATGCGGCGCGCGCCATCTGTCACCGGCAGTTGGGAATCGGAGCCGACGGCTGGTACCTGATGCACGAGACGCCGAATGCCGATCTGGCCATCCACTTGTTCAATAGCGACGGCAGCCGCGCCGAGCTTTCCGGCAACGGAACGCGGTGCGCGGCCGGAGTGCTCCTCTGGGAAGGCAGGCCCTTAGCCGAGCCAGGGCGTGTGCGCGTGGAAACAGGTTCCGGAGTTAAGCAACTGCGGCTGATGGGCAAAAAAAATAACGAGTTTCTGCTGGAAATGGACATGGGAACGCCGCGCGCGACGCCCGGCGAACTGATCACGTCGCTGCCGCTGGCTTCCGGAATGCGCGACATGACGATTTTGAACGTCGGCAACCCGCAATGCGCACTGGCGGTAAGGGATTTAAATTTCGACTGGCGAGCGGTCGGTGCCGAGATCGAGGGTCATCCTCACTTTCCTGACCGGACCAACGTCAGCTTTTTCCGGAAAGTGGGACCGAATGCAATCGAGGCAAGGTTTTACGAGCGCGGAGCGGGGCCGACGCTGAGTTCGGGCACGGGTTCGACGGGGGCCGCGGCAGCGGCCATCTTGCTGGGCATGGTGGAGCCGGAGGTAGAGGTTATTACCGAAGCGGGCAGCCTGCACTTGCGTTGGGAGAACCCGCCAACGGGCGCTGTATTTGTCGCCGGCCCTGCGGAGGTAACAGGGCGGGGTGACTATCATGGTAGGGGAGGGTAATAGAAGATGCCAATTGCGGAGAATGCGGTCGCTGAGCTGACGGGGATTGCGGGGGAACTGGCTGAAAAAATTCGAAACAAGACCGCCCGGGCGGGCATCGTTGGTCTAGGATATGTGGGCTTGCCATTGGCCGTCGAGATGGGTCATGTCGGCTACTCGGTCACCGGAATCGATGTTCACGGCGCGAAGGTTGCGGAGATCAACCGGGGTGTGAGCTACATCCAGGATGTACCGACCGAGACGATGGCGCCGCTGGTGAAATCGGGCAAACTGAAGGCCACGACGGACTTCGCCGCGGTCGCCGAGCTGGATACGATCAACATCTGCGTGCCAACGCCGCTGCGCAAGACCAAGGATCCCGACATGAGCTACATTGTGTCGGCGTGCGAGGGCATTGCCAAATATCTGAAGCCGGGCACGCTAGTGATTCTCGAATCGACCACTTATCCGGGCACGACGGACGAGTTGGTGCGGCCGATCCTCGAGCGCACCGATCTGCGCGTGGGCAAGGAGTTGTTCCTGTGTTTCTCTCCCGAGCGCGTCGATCCGGGGAACCCAAAATTCCAGACCAAGAACATTCCGAAGGTGGTGGGCGGCACTACGCCGGCATGCGCCCAATTGGCGGTAATGCTTTACTCGCAGGCGCTCGACCATGTCGTGCCGGTGAGTTCGACGCAGGTCGCCGAGATGGTGAAGTTGCTCGAGAATACGTTCCGCATGATCAACATCGGCCTGGTAAACGAGTTGGCGATGATGTGTGGGCGCATGGGTATCGACGTGTGGGAAGTGATCGACGCGGCGGCCACCAAGCCGTTCGGCTTCATGCCCTTCTATCCAGGCCCGGGCCTGGGCGGACACTGCATTCCCATCGACCCGTTCTACCTGAGTTGGAAATCGAAACAGGCGGGAATCGAAGCCCGCTTTATCGAGCTGGCCGGATACATCAACGGGCAGATGCCGCACTTCGTGGTGGATAAGATTGCCTCGGCATTGAACGAGCACGCCAAGCCGCTGAAGGGCTCGCACGTGCACATCATGGGCGTGGCTTATAAGCGCGACATCGACGACATGCGCGAATCGCCGGCCATCGACGTCGCCCACCTGCTGATGCAGTCGGGTTCGAAGGTGACCTACAGCGATCCGTTCGTGCCGAAGTTCGTTGTGGACAAGACGGAGCTGCTCGACCAGGACGCGATGAGCTCCGCGGCAGCCGCCGATTGCGTGGTGATCATCACCGACCACAAGGGTCTCGCGTATCGCGATCTATTGGATCGCTCCCAGCTCGTCGTCGATACACGCAACGCCCTGAAGGGCGTGAAGTCGGAGAAGTTGTTTAGGCTTTAGCGGGACTGGCGGCGGCCTTATTATCCGGCGCCTCGCTCTTCCATGAAGTAATAGCCAATCATGTGGCAGATGATCATGTGCGTGTCCTCAATGCGGCCCATGTGAGGCACGCTTACCTGAATGTTCAACTGCGCCGCGGCGCCCAACTTCCCTCCGTCGCGTCCGGACAAAGCAATAGTCCGGCAACCGATTGAGTTCGCGTATTCGACCGCCTTCACCACGTTTGGCGAGTTGCCAGATCCGCTGATCGCCAACACCACGTCGTCCGCTTGTGCGAAGTTCTTCAGTTGTTCCACGAAAGCGACCTCATAGTCCACATCGTTGGAGTATGCCGTTAGAGTAGCGAGCGAATCGTTGAGCGACATCATGCGGAAGCGCTCCGAACGTTGGAAGCTGGCGCCTTTGACGATATCGCAGACGAAGTGTGACGCCGTGGAAGCGCTGCCGCCGTTGCCGCAAGTGAAGATGGTTCGGCCGGCGGCGCGCGCTTGGCGGAACCATTCGATCGCCTCATTCACCTTGTCCAGCGGGATTCGCTCGATCGCGTCCATCAACTCGCGCTTGTACAGCGCCGGGAATGTCATCTCAGCTGTGCTCATCGTTTTTCCTCGCTCAAAACCAAAGCTCCCCACAACACACTGTCATCGCCCAACGCGGCCGGCCGCACATCCACTCGCGCACGGCTCCAAGCCGTCAGCTGCCGCCCCAACTCCTCGCGCAGCGGCACCAAAAGTGCGTCGCCCGCCTTGCTGATCCCGCCGCCGATCACAAGGCGCTCCGGATTTAAGAGCATTAGCACAGTCTTCAACCCCGCCGCCAGATCCACCACATACCGGCGCACAAACTCGGCGTGCTTTAGCAACTCGTGCGCCGGGCGGCCATGGTCACGTTCGAGCCACAGGCCGGAGCACATACGCTCGAAGCATCCGTGGGCGCCACAGAGGCATTCGGGACCGCCGGGACGGATGACGGAGTGCCCAATCTCGCCGGCATAGGAATCGGCCCCGCGCAGAACGCGGCCTGAGGTGAGAATGCCGCCGCCGATGCCGGTGGAGAGGGTTACGTAGAAGAACGGATCGGAGGGGCGGGTGTCGCGCAGACCGGCGCCGTGGAACCCCTCGCCCAGCGCACCCACGTTCGCATCATTGTCCATGATGGCGGGGATACCGAACTGAGCGGTGGTCCAGGCGGTGAGGTCGAAGTCACTCCATCCACCCACGTGCGTAGAGAGAGCCACGCGCTGCCGGTCGAACAAAACGGGGCCGCCGAAACCGATGCCGCAGCGGTCGATGCGCGCGCCTTCGTTGCGCCACGAGGCGACAGAAGTGGCGATCGCATCGAGCATCCAGTCGCGCCCGCCTTCGCGATCGGTGGCACGAGAGAGCCGGCGCACCATGCGCCCGTCCTCAAACAACGCGAGTGAAAACTTGGTTCCGCCGATGTCGAGCGCCAGTACGTTCATGAGGCGGGCGAGTGAACGTGCTCGGATGCGGCGAGCACTTCGGCAGGTGTGGCCGTGCCGGTCCCCTTCTTCATGATGGTGATGGAGGCGACAAGGTTGCCTATGCGCGCGGCTTCGCGGATGTCGCCGCAAACCGCCATCGAGAGCGCGGCTCCGGCCGAGAAGCTGTCGCCGGCTCCACAGATGTCCACTGGTTCGGCGACGGGAACAGCCGGCACGCGATGCTCGCCCGTGCCGTCGACGATGACGACGCCTTCGCCGCCCTGGGTGACCACTAATGGATGAGGACCAATGTTGCGGCGGAGGGCATGATAGTCGATGCGGCCGAACAGGCGCTGGGAGGCCTCTTCGGCTTCGCGCTGATTGGGCTTCACGATGACGTTGCGAAAGAGTTCGGCGCGCAGGCGCGAGTCAACCCAGATGACGCGGTTCGACAGCCGGCAAACTGCCTCGCGCACGGCAGTGGTGACGACGCCCCCGGCATCGGTCTCAGATTGATCGCTGACAAAAATGACATCGAAGCTCGCGGCATGCGCGCCGAGCGTGGCGACAATTCGGCGTTCGACGTCTGAGGTGAGCTGTTGCGCGTTGATGAAGTCGGTGCGCGGCAGGTCCTCTTCACCCGTGGCGGAATTCCAATACTTCGTATAAGTAAAGGTTTGCAGGCTCGGAGAGGAGACGAGCAGGTCGGGCGAGATGCCACGCACGCGTAATGCGCGCTGTAGTTCTAAACCAAAGCCGTCTTCGCCGATGGCGCCGAGAACGGCGATGCGGCCCGCGCCGAGAGCGGCGAGATTATTGGCGATGGTGCCGCCCGCACCGGGCGTGGTTTCGACACTGGTCACTGCGACGCGGGGGATGCCAGTTTCGCGCGAGGCTTCGGCGAGCGCGGGGTCGTAGGTACACCAGCGGTCGAGGCAGATATCGCCGATTACGAGAGCGGATAACTGGGGAAACCGGCGCAGTATGGCTTCAGTCGTCATTACGCGCTTCCCTGTCCAACTCTACGGCGAGGCGGTGCAACGCGGGCAACGTCGCGCGATGATCGCCGCAGAAGTAATAGCTCTCGCCGCCATCGGCCACCGTGCGCACAAGGATGGTCTTATGCGGGCGGAAGTAGTAGCCGGGATCGGTCTTATCGAGCTCGCGATGAATGTCGCCGCGGATGGGCACCATATCGAATACTGCGGTGGCGAAGTTCCGGATATAGCCGCCGTTCTGGTGAGCCACATTGCGGGCCATGGCGAGCGCCTTCAAGTAGACCTCGGGAGCCATGATCGCGGAGCCAAAGCTGAGCATGACACCGCCTTCCAGCGCTTCGACGGCGCGGGCAAAGATGAGGAAATCGGTGTAGCTGGCCTGGCCAAGCGCGGCTCCGTCACAGTTGGGGTGCTCGTGGAGGATATCGTAGCCAATACCGCAGTGCGCGGTGACGGGGATGCCGAGGCGCCAGGCGTGGGCGTAAACGCTGAGGTCTTTGTGTGGAAAGTCGCTCGCGTGAATGCGCTCGCCGATGTGTTCGCCCAAGCCGCGGCCGAGCGAGGCGGCCTCGGCGATCCAATCGTTCAACTCACCGGTCTCTTTCCACAACCCGAACTCGCCGGAGCGGATGTAGCGTGCAACGCTCTCGGTTGTGGCGCCGATACGGGCGAGCTCGTAGTCGTGAATCGCCCCCGCTCCGTTCATGGCAATGTGCGAAACGAAGCCGCGCTCCATGAGATCGACGAGATGACGGTTCACGCCGGCACGCAGAACGTGCGCGCCCATCATGAGAATGCGAGAGGCGCCGGCAGCGCGCGCCGCGTGAAGAAGTTGCGCAATCGTTGCCAGGCTGGGGTGGACGAACTCGGGTGTGGGGTCGTCGAGCGACAGCCACCGGCCGAGCGGAAGATCATTTGCGCGCTCGGCCAAAGGCCTGATCGCGAGGCGCGAACGATCGAAGAGCGGGTAGCGTGATGGCACGATGTATTTCTATTGCGGGAATAGCGTCGCGGCGAGTTCTCGGTGGCAGAGGAAATTGGGCACGATGTAATCGGCGCCGACGCTGACGAGGCGGCCGCGCTTCCACTCGTCGACGCGTTCGCAAGCGGGCTCGTCGCTTGCCACGCCGACGGTGACGCCGCCCACGGACTTGACGTTTTCGATCTCCACATATCCGTCACCGAAGCCGAGAAATTCTTCGCCCTTGGCCTCCGAGCCGCCGATGATGCGTTGGATGAGAATGGCCTTGGAGAAACTCTTATAGTCGTCGAGGGCACCATAGATATGCTCGCCGAAATAGCGTTCGAGGCCAAGCAGATGCGCCTCGCGCTTCATGTAGGCATGGTCGGTGCCGCTGGCGAGGTAAAGCTTCATGCCGCGTTCCCGCAAATTATCAAGCAGCTCAAACGAACCCGGCACGACGTAGTTCAATGGGGAGACGTTGCCCTTTTCGAGGTCCTCGACGCGGTCTTTGATCTGCTCCCAGAGCAGTTCGAGATAGCGATGCTTGTATTCGATCGGATCGAGCGGTGTACCGCCGCGATTGGTGATATTGTCAGCGAGCTCGATCATCTGGTAGATGGTCTGGCGGCCGGTGAGCCTGCCAACAAACTCGCGCACGACTTCGGTCAGTTCGGCTTCGCTTTCGCCGGAGTTGGTTTCCAGCAGAGCCTCAACCATCATCGGAACCATGACATCGACCCAGCCGGAACGGATGGTCGAGATGGTTCCGTCAAAATCAAAGAGAGCCACGCGAGCGCTGCAGGCGGTTGCGCCAGGCCGGAGTATTTCCATGTTTGAATCAAGCTTCCTGGGATGTGCTGGGGAGACTTCCGGAGAAGCCTTTCTTTATTGTACTTGAGGGGCACCCGATGGCTCTACAGCCAGTATTCCCATTTGCCCGCGGCGATCACGTATGCGCACAGGGCGGCGTTGGTCACGGCGTGGGCCAGGATGCAGTCGCCGAGGGACTTCGTGCGGACGATCCAAAGGTTGTAGATCGCCCCCGCGATCAAGCCCACCTCCCAATAGGGGCCATGCTCACTGGCAAAGAGAAGACTCGTGACCGCGAAGGATGACCAGGTGAAGGCGCCAAGGGGAACCTTTTGAAAGTCGTTATCGATTAGCCAGCGTAGCAGCCAGCCGCGCCAAAACAGTTCTTCGACAATCGGCACGATGACGACCGCCCGGAGCGTGCGGAATACGAGTACGAATACGCTCATGTGGAATCCTTCCGGGAGCGAACTGGCTACCTTGCCGGTGATGGAGTTTGAGAACAACCAATGCTGCCGGTAGCCGGGGATCAAGTAGTCGGGCGCGACCCAAATGACGAACACGCCGATGCCGACGCCGATGCTGGCAAGCCAGTAGGGCGCGCGCAGATCGAGAACGCCGCGCGAAAAGAACCAGATGGCCGCGGCAAGCACGCCGACGCGGAGAGCGAACTCCCATTCGCCGAGACCCAGGACGTCGCCTAGGGCGAGGAAGGCGATGAAGACGAGGAACGGCCCGACGTAGGGCGCTGCCGGATGCTTCAGCATGTTTTGTTTTGTAGTGGCGGCGCGCCTGTGAGGGCTTAGCCGATGCGGCCTATGAGTTCCTTGATTTTGGAAGCCTCATCCTCCCGCGGGCCGTTCTTCATCGCCGTCTCCAGTTCCTTCTTGGCTTGTAGCTTGTCGCCTTTCTGAAAGAGGGCGATGGCCAAGTGATAGCGCCAAGTGACGTGAGTCGGCCTGGCCACCAGGAGATCGCGAAAGATCTTGATGGCGTCGTCGGACAGGTTCTTCTTGATGTAGACCCAACCGAGAGTATCGGCGACATCGGGATTGTTGGGAAGTTTTTGTTTGGCGCGTTGTGCGTAGGTGAGCGCCTGATCGAGATCGACGCCGCTTTCCGCCATCATATAGGCGAGATTATTGAGCGCGATGGGATTGTCGGGCGAAATTTTGAGAATTTTCTCGTAGATGGGCTTGGTTTTTGATTTTTCGTTGGTGAGCTCGTAGATGACGGCGATCTTGAGCAGCGGCAGCGGATTCTGCGGGTTGAGCTGAGCGGCCTTTTCAAAATGCCGCATGGAGTCCTGAAGTTTGCGGGCGCGGAGATAAGTTTCGCCCATGCGCAGATTGAGATCCTCGGAATCGGGAGCCTTCTCGATGAGGACCTGGTATTCCTGGATGGCCCGATCGTAGTTGGCCGAGCGGACGAAGACGTTGGCGAGGGCGAGACGAACCACGCGGGGATCCTTGGTGTTCGCCATCTCCTTTTCGAGCAGGGCGCGAGCGTCGGCGGGGCGGTTCTGGGCCATGGCGATTTCGACCATGCCCAGAAGGCCGCGGGTGTCCATCGGTTTGGAGTTATAAAGCTTCTTGAAGGCGTCTTCGGCGTCCTTCAACTTGCCCTCCGAGTAGTCAATCATGGCGCGCAGGTAGTAGGCGTCGTTGTTTTCGGGGCTGATCTGGAAGATGACGTTAAGCGCATCGCGTGCGCTCTTCAAATCGTTCTGGCCCATGAGAGCGGAAGCACGAATTAGGTGGCCGGGGATGCTGCGGGGGGCCTGCTGCAGAATCTCGTCAGAGAGTTGTTTCGCCTTGGGGAATTCGCGCTTAAGCAAATGGATGCGCGACAGGGCGAGCCGCGGGGGGAGATAGCTGGAGCGTAGTTTGATCGCTTCGTCGAACTGGACGCGCGCCTGATCAAGTTCACCCTTGGCCATGAGAGCTTCGCCAAGATTGAAGCGCACCACCGGGTTGTCAGGCATTCGCGTAATGATGGACTGGAATTCTTTGATGGAGGTCTCGACATCCTCACGGGATCCACCACGCATGCGCAGGCTGGCGCGGATGGCCTGAGCTTCGGGGTCGTCCTGGTTCTCTTCGACGACCTTATTGACGAGCGCGACAGCGTCGGCTCGGCGGCCTTGGAGATTCATCACCTCGACGATGCGCTTTTGGTAATCCTTCTTCAGTTTCGGTTCGGCCTGCACGCCCTGCTCATACTCGTGGATGGCCGATTCAAAGGCCCCGATTCGGAAATAGAAATCGCCGGCGGTCTTATGTCCATTGGGGAAATCCTTCGAGTTCTTGGTCATTCGCTCGAGGGTAGCCTTCATCTCGGCATCCTTTTGGGCGCGGAGGTAATGTGCGGCAAGCTCGGTGTAATAGATGGCGATTTTGGGGTTGTTGTCGACCTTGCTCTTCAGGATGGACTCGGCTTCGGGGATGTTCTTCTCACGTAGAGCGTGGAGATAGAGGAAGTCATACAGTGGACCGAAATTCTTGTGCTTGGCGAGGTAGTCCTCGGCAAGCGCGATCGCCTTGGGGCGGTCTTCGGTGCTATAGAGCGCCTGAACGTAAGCCAACAGCATGGGTGAGTCGTCAGGTTTGATGGACAAGGCGCCTTCGAAGAATGTAGAGGCTTCCTTGACCTTACCCTCGGCGACGAGCTGGTAGCCCTTCATGCGTTGCCCGGCAAAGGATTTCGGGTTGCGCTTCAGCATGCGGTCGGCGAGTTCGCTGAAATCCGTGAGTAGTTGTTTGAAACGGTTCTTGTCAGCGAGATAGATGCTCAAGTAGAGGTCGCCGAGGCGGGAATGGGCATCTTCGTTTTCCGGTTGCAATTCGGAGGCACGCTCAAGTGCGCGGAGGGCGTCGCCATAGCGGCCCATGCGAAGCTCGGACAAACCCAGGCGGTAATAGGCCTCGCCATAGCGGGCATCCTTTTGCAAAGCCTTGCGATAGATAATGCTGGCTTCTTTGAATTTCCCCTCTTTGAAGAACTTGTTACCAGTTTCCAGTAGCCGCTTCTTTTGCGTTTCCGGACTGGCGCAAGCCACGAGCATAACGATGCCGGCGGCGGCCAGAAACATTTTGATGGTCGAATGGGTTGCCCTAAACATAGCTTTCCTGCCTAATCAGTTCATCATATCTCTACAGCGCCGACAATGGGACCAGAGGGGCGGTTCCTGGGACTATGGAAGTTTGGATAAATGGTACGAAAGAACTATCGGCTGAAGGGCAGAAGTACTTCACTTTAGGGGGAAAACCGGCCGGGTGGCTGTCGCCACGCAACCCTCTGACAGACCGCGCGCTATTCGACGGTGACGTACGGCACAACCGGGCCCTTAATGGGACTGCTCACACCACCGATTCGGACGGTAACGGGAAGGTCTTCGCCTTTCCAGCGGGCGCCGGGAACCATCAAGTTGATTTGATACAGGCCGACGTAACCGGGAACGAGACCGCTCCATTCGACGATCATTTCGGTGCCGCGGATGGTGGGGTCGCCGAAGAAGACTTTGACCTCGGCCGTGACGGCAAGCGGATCAGCAGGCGAGGGCATACCAGCCGTGACGCGACCGCCTGTGGTGGGGCCGAGACCAGTGGCGTAGAGGGTAAGACGCCTGTCGCGCTGAGCGGGATGTTCTTTGCTGACCGGCGTGCCATCGGGATGGAGGATGGCGGGCAGCTGTGTGATGGGATCGACGAAGACTGCCGGAGCGTATCGGGCAACGCGAAGATTGGAGCCAACCGACGAAGTGAGGCGGCTGAGATTGCGAATCACGAGCGGATAAGTACCGGGAGCGAGCGTGGGAGGAACTTGCGCGTTGATCTGGCCATCGGACATGAGCAGAAGTGGCAGGGGTTGGTTGTTCAACGTGACGCAGGAGTCGCCAAGCACGGTCGGCAAGGGTGTCGACGTGAAGCTGGCGGAGTTGCCCATGTTGCGCCCGAAGATGGAGAAGAGCCCTCCCTGCGCGAATTCGGGCGTATAGCTGGCAATGTTGACGGCTCCGCCGGGGTTGATGGACGGGCGGGTAGCCTGCGTCGGCGGCGCCAGAGAGACGATCGAAAGGCCACTGGTGGTGAGGACATAGGCACTTGAGCCGGAGGGATCGACAGCCATGGTGCGGCCATCGATGTTAGCGCGTTGATTGCCTGTGGGCGTGGAGAGCGGACGTTCGAGCGGAGTGGCAGTGCGGAGGACAGCACCGGTGTTCACGTCGACGATCTCGATGGTGCCGTTTTCGGTGATGACGGCGTTGGCGTTGGCGATGACGGGTTGCGCGAAACGGGCGAACTGAGTGGCGCCGATAGCGGCGACAGCGGCAACGGGACGCACGACATCATTGGCAGGAAGGCCGGGGCGAGGGGGTGTGCCCGGAATGGTGCCAGCATTGGCGGTGGGCGTTAGGGCCTGGTTTAGGACGAGGCCGTTGACGAGGAAATACTGGCCGCGCGGTCCGGCAGCGATCGGGCCGTAATAGCCCGTAATGGGCGCGGTGACGACCTGGCGGCTTTGGACGAAGTCGTCGAGCAGCGCGTCGTAGAGATAGGAAAAGCCGTTACCGGCGAGGACGATGCTCATTTCACCATTGGGGCTAGAGGCCATGGTCCAGGGAGCGGTGAGAA
Organism: Bryobacteraceae bacterium; assembly: GCA_035650295.1. Lineage (GTDB taxonomy): Bacteria > Acidobacteriota > Terriglobia > Bryobacterales > Bryobacteraceae > JAFLBB01. The sequence continues at coordinate 16,449 of DASRHX010000829.1, forward strand.
TCTGCACGCCCTGCGCATTCGGAGGAAGCACGGCGGTATTGAATTGGCGTGGAACGGCATCGCCGCCGACAATTCGCCACAGTGTGCCATTGCTCATCATCACGAGCGGCCCACGTTGCGTCGAGGTGATGAGGCGCGGCGTGATAAGGGCCACATTGGCATTAAACGGCAGCGCGGGGAAGCGAACGTTTCCAATGACGGCGAGCGCATCGAGGTCAATGATGGAGATGGATTCACCGCCTGAGTTGGCGACATAGAGCGTGAGTGCGTCCGGGGAGAGCGCGAGCGAGCGGGGAAGCTGGCCGACCTTGATGGGCGCGAGCAGGCGTTGCTCTCGCATGTCGAAAACCTCGACGCGATTAAGGCCGGAATTGGCGATGTAGAGACGCTGGCGCGTGATGTCCTGCACCATATCGGTGAGGCCTTCGGCGGGAGTGAGGTTGATGGGGATCTGAAATATGTTGCCGGTGGACTCGGAGTTGCGGTTGTTCTGGTAGACGCGGACGGCGGGTGGAATGTTGATGGCTTCGTTCGACTGGACGAGGAAAAGGTGCGTGGGAAGTGCCGTGCCGAGAGAACGCGCGGCAGCTTGATTGAAAGTAAACGTCAGGTTGACTCCATCGGCCAAAACCGTCGACCGCGCCTGAGGGGCGTTGGCTGTCACGTTTGTCGCGACATTGCCCGTGCCGGGCACTGGAACGAGGATGCCTCCTCCGCCGACAATGCCTCCGCCGGGACCGCCGACGCCCCCAATTCCAGGCACAACCGTGGTTGCCTCCGCCTGCACGGTTGCGTTAGCGGTCATTCGTCCACGGCCGGCGTTGCGCAAGAAAGCGGTGCCCGTACGCTGACTGGCGTAAACACCACATTGATCGTTGACCAGAAGTTGCACATTGGAATCGAGAAGTCCGATGGGATTTTGCGTCGCCGTGCCAATTGGGACGATTAGGAATCCGGATTCGGAAAGCGCATAGATGTTGTTGCCGTCGGCACTGATCACCATTTGGCCGGTGGCGTTTTCGGGTAATTGATAGGCCGTATCGATGAGGAGATTGTCGGGGTCGTTCAGCAGCAACTGGCTCACGTTGGGACGCGCGGCGGGCGTTTGAACGGGTGAAATGTTGAAGGCGGTATAGAGCCGCGAGCCGTCGGGCGTGAAGATGCTGCCCCCCTGGTTTTGCTGAAGGTTGAAGTTGGCGCCGGTGGGGAAGGGATAGTTGGCGTTGGCTGCATTCTGCTGGGCGAGAACGGTGAGCGAAGTGGATTCGAGCAGGGTGAGGCCGGCCATAAACTTCGAACCGTCCGGGGAGACGCTGATGACGGGGCTGACATTGGCCAGAATGCGGCTGCGCAGCACGACGCCGCTTGCGACCTCGTAAACAAAGGCGACGCGGCTATTGGCATTGGGTAGATTGATACCCATGATGAAGCGGCCGTCCAGGCTCGCCGAGAGAAAGCTGCGCGGGATGAGTGCCGGGCGGCCGAGATTCTGTGGCGGCAGTAGCGGATTGGCGGGTGGAGGTGGAGAAACGCTGACGGCGGTGATGGCCTGATTGGTTCCGCTGGCGGCGGGATCGTAGACCAGCAAGACGTTGAACGCATTGTTAGCGCCGGTGCCGACGGTGGAAATGAGCAGCCGTTCGTCGTAGCCGACCGCCACGCCTTCGGGTTTGGCAGGAAGCGAGATGCGGCTCACAACCTGGAGGAGTTCCGTGCTGACCATCACAAGCGAGGCCGCGCCGTTGCAGACGACGTACAGCGTCCTGCCGTCACGCGAGAGGGCGGCCGAGAGCGGTAATTGCTCGACGGCAATGGGATCGAGGAAGCGACGCTGGGGAATCGAGTAGACCTCGATCTGGTTGCGCGTGGAATTGACCAGATAAAGGCGTTGGCGGACGTCGTCGAGAACAAGATCGGAAGCGCCACCGGTTATGGCGACGACGGTTCCGAAGGTGGCGGCAAAGATCGAGGGGGCGCAGCTCGCGAAGGAAAGGAGAACGACAGCCAGAGTACGAGCGAACCGCATGAACGATACATCTTAACCCGCCTGGGCGAGCCAAGTTGCGGATGTCAAGAAGCTTTAACGCAGAGGGTGGGCGGTTAGGCGCGGTTTTCGCATCGGACGATACGGAGAGTTTGTCTACTTTGTCCGTAAGGACCACTTGTGCCGGTCATCCGCTGGTCGTGACCGGCTTGGCCTTGTAGGAGATGCTCCAAGGCGCGCTCGAACTGGCCTCGCTCATGCCCTCATTGTATTGCCGCCAAAAGCGCTCCCGTCCGATGCAGCAGCGCGAACCGCGCCCGCTCGATCTGGTGTTGTGCCCCTAACCATGCAATCCATTTTTCCGATTCGAGGCGGCGGGCGGCTTCAACATCGGCGAGGGAGCCTTCGCCCATCTCGTGGCGCTTGAGAAGAACGGAGAGCGATTCGCGGGCGACGTCAAGATCGAGGCGGCTCACTTCAAGTGCGGTTTGGGCGCGGCGGAGCAATAGGAAATCCTCGTCGACGCCGAGGGCAATGCGGTTGCGTGCGGCCTGGATTTCAGTACGGAGGCGCGCGGTTTGGAGCGCGGCCTGGGTGGCTTGCGCCTGCGCGGCGGCCCCGAGAAATAGAGGCACCGTGATGCTGACGCCAAGCTGGGCATTGTTGCGCTGGAAGCGGTTGAAGTACTCGTCGTAGTTGTTGAACCTGGCGAACAAGCCATACTGCGCCACAAGATCGAGCGTAGGAAGGCGAGTGGCGCGGGCAGAACGGGTTTGGAGTTCGGTCGCCATGAGATCAGATTCGAGTTTGCGCAGCTCCTTGCTTTGCTTCCACGCTTCGGCCCGCGCCGCTGCTTCGTTCTGCGGAACCTCAGGCAGCGCGCGTTCACCGGGAACAGGACGCACGCGGTCGCCCGGTTCATAGCCAAGCACATTGGCGAGCGTCGCTTCGAGGAGTTCCCGGTCGGCTTGGAACGATTGTGCGCGCTGCGCCGCCTTTGCTGTTTCAAGTACGGCTTTGCGTACTTCGATGGGCAACTCGGCGCCGCCTTCGACACGGTTCCGGGCGATGACTTCGAGCTTGCGGGCCGCTTCCACTTGCGCCGCCGCGGCTTCGGCCGAACGGGCGGCATGTTCGGCGTCGAGCCAGAGTTCGATGGTACGAAGCACGGCGTCCTCGCCGCGCGTTTGCGTGACGAACCCCATGCCACGGGCTTGTTCTTTGGATTGGGCAAGTGCGTAGGTTTTGGAGCGGTTATAGACGCTCGAGACGGCGCGCGCCTGCACGACGCTGGGTGCGGAGCCTTCGATGCTCATCGGGAAACCGTAGGAGTAGGCGAGGCCTGAGCCGGCATACACCTTCGGGATGAATGGATCGCGGGCGATGCGGATTTGTAGCGCGGCCTTCTGTTCATCGAGGCGGGCCATGAGTACATCGGGGTTCTGTGCGAGGGCGCGGGTTGCCGCCTGGCGCAGCGAGAGATTGTGCACTTCGGCAGACAAGAAAGTACAGGCGAGCAAAAGAGAGGCACACAGGCGCATGAGGAACTCCTATTCGTAGCGTAGTGCTTCGACGGGACTGAGTTGGGCGGCGCGGTTGGCGGGCAAGAGACCGAAGACGATTCCGACGAGGAACGAGACGGCGAAGGCGACAGCGATGCTGACACCCGAGATGGGAATGTCGATGCCATCGGCAAACAGGCGGACGCTGAGTGGCATAGAGATGCCGAGCAGGATGCCGAGGAATCCACCGCCGACGCTGATTAACACAGCTTCAAGTAGGAATTGCCGCAGGATTTCGCCGTGCGTGGCCCCGACCGACTTACGGAGGCCAATTTCGCGTGTGCGCTCGGTGACGGTGACGAGCATGATGTTCATGATGCCGATGCCGCTGATGATGAGGGCGATGGCAGCGACCAGGATGAGGACGAGTGTGAGGATCAGGGCAATAGCCGAAGCCGCTTCGAGGATGGAGGTGAGATTCTCCACGCGATAGCGCGCGCCGGGGCGATGCCTGCTTTCGAGAATCTGCTGCACGACGGTGGTCACCGGCACCACATCGGCGGGCGTTCGCACCTGCACATACATCGGGTCGATGCGCTCGACGGGGGTGAAGTAGCGGATAACGGAGATAGGGATGACGATGGTTTCGTCGGCGAGCTCGGAAAGGCCATACGTGCTGGTTTTTTCGCGAAAGACGCCAATTACCGTGAACTGCAGGCCGTGCACTTTGAGAATTTCACCGATGGCATTCTGCGGAGTGCTATAGAGCCGCTCGGCGAGGCGTCGCGTGAGCACCGCCACCTTCTGGCGCATGGCGATATCGTTTGCGTCGAGGAAGCGCCCGGCGAGCAGGACGTGATTGCGGACGGGAGCGTATTGGTCGTCGGTACCGAGAACGGCGACATCCTGTTCGCGCCCGGCGATGACCATGCGGTCGTAGTTGGTCATGACGCCGGTGGCGGCGGCGATGCGTCCGCCCAACTGCTGGCGCACGGCGTCGACGTCGGCCATCTTGACGAAGTCGGCGTCGACCTTGGTGGCGGTCTGCGAACCGGCTTCGTAGTAGGCGTAAATCATGTTGGAACCGATGCCCCGGATCTGCTCGAGGATGTAGTCGCGCGACGTGAGCGAGATGGTGACGACCAGGATGACGCTGGCATTGCCGATGACCAGGCCGAGAGCAGTAAGGAGAGTGCGGACCTTGTTGGCGCGCAGTGCAGCCCAGGAAAAACGGAAGGCCTCCGACCAGGAGAACGGTTTTCGCCGGGAAGGCTGTTCCATGGGTGTGGGAGTTAACCGCCGGAGAGGTGTTCGAGCAGCTTGCGGGCTTCGGCACGTGGGGGATCGTCTGGTGTCAGCGGGGACTGGAGGTACTGTTCGAGCAGGCGCTTAGCCTCAGCAAGATTGCGCTTGGTTTCGATGAGCGCGCTGGCGCGTTCGAACAGGATTACGGGCACGCCTGGGGCGACGCGCTCGGCCTGCTGAAAAGTCTTGTCGCTTTCCTGATGGCGGCCTTGGCGGGCGAGGAACTTGGCGAGGTCGATGAGCCGGCCGGCCTGATGGGGGGCGGCTTGCACTGCGTGGCGGAGTTGTTGCTCCGCGGTCTTCGGATCGCGCCGTTTTTCGGCGAGCTTGGCGAGGGCGTAGTGCTGTTCAGCCGGGTCGATCTCGCCGATGCGCCGGGCCAGGGCCTCGGCCTTATCCAAGCCACCGCCGAGGAAGCCCGGGGCTTCCAGATAGTATTCGAACAGATCATTCATGGCAAGGACATTTTTACCATCGAGCGCGACGGCTTTCTCGAATGCTTTTCGGCAATTGGAGGCGTGGCCGGGCGCGGTAAGGAAACTGGAGGTTTCCGCCAGGCGGCCATAACTCTTTCCCAGCCAGTGCTGAATGGGCGAACTCGCCGGATCGTTCGCCGCGGCGCGATGGAGAGTCTCGACGGCCTTTTTGAAGTCGCCGATAGCGAAGAGGCTCTTGCCGGCGAGCAGGAGTTCTGCTGAGTCCTTCGAGGCTTTCGGATTCAGCAGCTTGAGCGCTTCGCGGTATTCGGTGCGGTCGTACTGCGCCTGGGCTTCTGCGAGACCGGCAGCGTGCGCACACGAAATGGCGAGGAACGCGGCAAGGAAAGGACTTTTCATAGCTTGCTCGGACAAGGGAGTAACCAATTTCAGTATAGAGGCATCAACTCCGTTTGAGGCTTTCTGCGGTATTAGATGCAGCGGCGGGCGGCGCCGGTTGCGCCGTTCAGCGGGCAGCGGGTAGCGTAGTATGCTGGTGGGTTGACTAAATAAGTATGGAGGTTCCTGCAATGTCGCACCGAGCCATTGTGCGGAGATTTTTGGGCCTTACCGGCCTGGCGGCTCTTTCGATGGGAGCGGCGATGGCCCAGACGGGCGCGATCGCGGGCAAGGTTGTCGGCGAAGACGGACAGCCGATGAAGGGCGCGTGGATTTTGATCTCGCGCACGGACATCAAGGGCGAGTACATGGTGGAGTCCAACAAGAAGGGCGAGTTCTTCCACGCCGGTCTACCGTTGGGCACCTACGATGTGGTGTGCAACGTTGGCGGCAAGAAGGTCAAGAACAAGATCGAAGGCGGCGAGGTCGTCGATTCGATGAAGGGCGTGCGCACGCGGCTGGGGGATCCAGTTGAGGTGAATTTCAGCCTCGTCGAGCGCGCCGCTCGGCGTAAGGCCGTAGAGCAAGCCGCAGCGACCGGCACGCTAACTCCCGAGATGTCGCGCGAGATGAGCAAGGAGCAGCGCGAGGCTCTGGAAAAGCAGATGAAAGAGCGCGCGGCGGCCATGTCGAAGAACAAGGAGTTGAACGACGCCTTCAACGCGGGCATGACCGCTCTCACGGCGAAGAACTTCGACGAAGCCGTCACCCAGTTCACGAAGGCCTCCGAACTCGACCCGAAGCAACACACCGTGTGGGCGAATCTGGCTGAGGCGTATATCGGGCAGGCTGCGGCGAAGCCGACCGAAGCCGAGCCGATCATGGCGAAGGGCATGGAAGCCTGGGGCAAGGCGATTGAGTTGAAGCCGGATGCTCCCGAATACCACAACAACTATGCGCTGGCCCTCGCCAAGGCGAAGAAGTATAAAGAAGCCGAAGACGAGTTGACCAAGGCGGCCACGCTCGATCCGCCCAAAGCCGGCACCTACTTCTACAACCTCGGCGCCGTGCTCACCAACATTGGTCAGATGGAGCCCGCCGGTTCGGCCTTCAAGAAGGCCATCGACGCCGACCCGAACCACGCCGACGCGCAGTATCAGTACGGCATCTACCTGATGAGCAAGGCACAGACCACGGCCGACGGCAAGGTGGTTCCGCCCGAAGGGACGGCAGCCGCGTTCCAGAAGTATCTCGAATTGAAGCCGACTGGCCCGTTTGCGGACTCGGCCAAGGGCATGATTCAGATGATGGACGCCCAATTGACGACCACTTATCAGAATCCCGACGCGAAGAAGAAGGCGCCAGCGAAGAAGAAGTAGCCGCGGGCTCACGGGGGATTAAAGAGAAAGAAGGAGCAGGATGCTGCGAGGAATCATTTACGCCTTGCTAAGCATCCTGCTCATCGCGTTTATACGGGGTGTGCTGGGGATTCTGACCAAGGGTGTGGGGGATCTGTTCAAGGAAGAGCAGGCGGCGAAGGGGCCGGGCGGTGGCACGGCGGCGCCGAAGGAAGTGGGCGGGGAGCTATTGAAAGACCCGGTGTGCGGGACCTACGTGTCATCGACCTCGGCGTTTAAACGCACCATCGCCGGCAAGACGCTAGTGTTCTGTTCGGAGAAGTGCCGGGACCGGTTTGCGGCGTAGCCCGTACGGCTCCAAGGCCGCTAGCGCGCGAAATCTGACAAATCGCCAAAATATTGTTAATATAGAGATTACTCCCCATGGCAGCCAGCAAGCCCGCTTTCGCGAATAACGCCCAGGTCGAGCACGGGAAGTTCGGGCTTGGCACCGTACTTTCCTGCAACGACGACCAGATTGTGATCAAGTTCGACGATCACGGCGAGAAGAAATTTGTCACTTCGATTGTGCTTCCGCACTTGAAAAAGAGCGACCGCCAGCCGCCGGCTGAAAAGCGCGCCTCCCGTGCCCGGAAGAAGGCCGCCCCAGCCGCTCCGGCCACCGCTTAATTCCTCGTTCCGGCCCGATTTCCTTCGCCAGCCCGTAGTGTCTCCCACGCTGGGTTTGTTACACTGGAATTTCCTCCTATGAAAATCGGGGTCGTCGTGTTTCCAGGAAGTAATTGCGACCACGATGCCTGGTACGCCATCACGGCAAATTTCGGACACCAGGCTGAATTCATCTGGCACGCTTCCCAATCGTTGAACAACGTGGATGCCGTTTGGCTGCCCGGTGGCTTCAGCTATGGCGACTATCTTCGATGCGGGGCCATCGCGAAATTCTCGCCCGTACTCGAAAGCGTCCGTCGCTTCGCCCGTGAAGGCGGCCTGGTCATCGGCGTCTGCAATGGATTTCAGATTCTCACCGAGTCCGGGCTGCTGCCTGGTGCGTTGGTGCGCAATCGGGGCCTTAAGTTCATTTGCCGCGATCAGTTGGTGGAAGTGGCTTCGACCGACACGCCATTCACCAAGAGCGGCACGAAGGGTGCGCGGCTGCGCATGCCGATCGCACACGGAGAGGGCTGTTACGTGGCCGACGAACGCACGCTGGACGAGCTCGAAGCCGAGGACCGAGTCGTGTTTCGCTATGTGAACAACCCGAACGGCAGCCTGCGGAACATCGCCGGAATTCTGAACAAGGAGCGCAACGTGATGGGCATGATGCCGCATCCGGAGCGGGCAATGGATCCTTTGATGGGGTCCACCGATGGGCTGGTTGTTGTGGAGAGCATGGCCGCCGCGCTGGAGGCCGGCGCAATCCTATCATGAGTACGCAGACACCGCCGCGGCCGGTGCAGGAAGATCCTGCTTTCCACGGGTTAACGGCGGATGAGTACGACCGCGTGGTGGAGATTCTGGGGCGCCAGCCGAATGTCACCGAGATGGGGATTTTCGGTGTGATGTGGAGCGAGCACTGCTCCTACAAGACCTCGAAAATCCATCTGAAAAAGCTGCCCACAAAGAGCGAGCGGGTATTGGTGGGACCGGGCGAGAACGCGGGCATCATCGACATCGGCGGCGGATGGGCGATCGCGTTCAAGATCGAGTCGCACAACCATCCAAGTTTCATTGAACCGTTTCAAGGCGCGGCGACAGGCGTGGGCGGAATTCTGCGCGACATCTTTACGATGGGCGCGCGGCCGATTGCGGTGCTCGATGCGCTGCGGTTTGGACCGCTAACGGCGAAGGAAGCGGGGAGCGAGGTCACGGCGGCGCGGAACCGGCGCATTGTGCAGGGTGTTGTGAGCGGCATTGCCCACTACGGCAACTGCTTTGGCGTCCCGACGGTTGGCGGCGAGTGCATGTTCGATGCGAGCTACAGCGGGAATCCGCTGGTGAACGTATTTGCGCTTGGCGTATTTCGCCACGATGAGATTTTCTTTGGCAAAGCGACGGGCGTGGGCAACCCCGTGATCTATGTCGGAGCAAAGACCGGGCGAGATGGCATCAAGGGTGCGGCAATGGCGAGCGAGGTCTTCAAGGAGGACAGCAAGTCGAAGCGGCCAAATGTACAGGTCGGCGATCCGTTCATGGAAAAGCTGTTGCTCGAGGCATGCATTGAAGCCATGAAGACCGGCGCGATTGTCGGCATACAGGATATGGGCGCAGCGGGTTTGACGTGTTCCACATGCGAAATGGGCTCGCGCGCGGGAACGGGTATCGAGATCGAATTGATGAAGGTGCCTCAGCGCGAGACGGGCATGACGCCGTACGAGATGATGCTCAGCGAATCGCAGGAGCGGATGCTGCTGGTGGCCGAAAAAGGCCGTGAGCAGGAGGTGTTCGACGTCTTCACCAAGTGGGGGCTGGACGCTTCAACAGTGGGCGTTGTGACCGGTGACGGCCTACTGCGCGTACGCCACAACGGTGTAGTAGTCGCGGAGATTCCCAATCGGGAACTGGCCGATGAAGCACCTCGGTATAACCGGCCCTACGATGTGCCCGCTCACCGCTCGGCGCCGCTGGATGGGCCCCCGCTGGGTATTGCGCCCGAGAGTTTCAATGGTGCATTGACGGCCCTGATGTCGTCAGCCGATTTGTGTTCGAAGCGATGGATCTGGCAGCAGTACGACTATCAGGTCCGCACCAACACTTTGCAGGGACCGGGAGCCGACGCCGCCATTGTGCGCATCAAAGAAACTGGGACCTCTATCGCCATGTCTGTCGACGGCAATGGACGCTGGTGCATGCTGGATCCGCGCGAAGGCGCGAAACACATGGTGGCCGAGTGCTGCCGCAACCTGGCAAGCGTGGGCGCGGTGCCGGTGGCGGCGACGAACAATTTGAACTTTGCCAATCCCGAGCGGCCGGAGATTATGAAGCAATTGGTGGAGGCGATCGAGGGCATGGCCGACGCTTGCCGCTTCTTCGATACGCCGATCACCGGCGGAAACGTGAGTCTTTATAACGAGACGCACGACGAGGCGGATACGAGCGTAAGCGTACCGATATTTCCGACGCCAGTATTGGGCATCGTGGGTTTGATGAAGACGTCCGAGCCCGTGGGCCTTGCGTTCCGCGCGGCCGGCCGCACCATCGTGCTGGTGGGTGGGCTGGGTTCAACCGATGAGCAGCGCTTCGGTTCGTCGCAATATGCGCGGCAGATTATCGGCGCTGTGTGGGGGCTTCCGCCCGCGCTCGATATGGACTACGAGAAGCGCGTGCACGAGGCCGTGCGCGAGATTGTGACCGAGGGCCACGCCGAGAGCGCTCACGATTTGAGCGACGGCGGATTAGCCGCGGCTCTCGCAGAATGTTCGTTCGGGCCCGCCGGCGTCGGCGCCGAGGTTGCGCTCGAGTCAACAATGCGAGACGATTTTGTTTTATTCCATGAGGGTCCATCGCGGGTCCTCGTTTCCACTACCTCCCCCGAGGCCGTGCAAGCAGTCGCAGCACGGTATGGCGTGGAAGCAACTGTAATTGGCTCTACCGCCGATGGCAGACTCAGCATTCGTAACAAAGAACGCCTGTTGATCGATCTACAGGTTGACGAGTTGCGAAATGCGTGGGAATCGGCGTTGCCCGAATTGCTGGCCAACTGACCGGGAGGACAAACGCGGATGTTCGACAAGTTCCACGAGGAATGCGCTGTGGTGGCCATTCACGGCCATCCGGAATCGGCGAATCTGGCGTATCTGAGCCTGTATGCGATGCAGCATCGCGGGCAGGAGAGCGCGGGTCTGGCCGTGTCGGACGGTAAGGATGTGGTGTGCGACAAGTCCATGGGACACGTCGCCGACATCTTCACGCCCGAACGGCTGGGCCGGCTATCGGGCGATCATGCGATCGGCCATACCCGCTATTCAACGGCGGGCGATTCGGCGCACCTGAACGCCCAGCCTTTCTCCGTGAAGTGCAACAAGGGGCAGATTGCCGTTGCCCACAACGGCAACATCACCAATGCGGCCGAACTGCGGCGCGACCTCGAACGTAGCGGGGCGATCTTTCAAGCCACAAGCGACACGGAAGTGATTTTGCATCTGGTGGCGCACTCGCGTGAGCGGACGCTGGCCGGTGCGTTGCGCGAGGCGCTGCTACAGCTTGAGGGCGCATACTCGCTCGTGTTTCTTGCCGAGGACCGTATCATCGTCGCACGCGATCCGCACGGTTTCCGGCCGCTGGCAATGGGACAGATGGAGTTGAGCGGCGGGCGGTCGGCTTATGTGTTCGCAAGCGAAACTTGTGCCTTCGATTTGATTGGCGCCGTCTACCTCAATGATGTCGAACCCGGCGAAATGGTCATCGCAGGCCCCGAAGGCGTCACCCGCGAACGCTTCGCCCCCGCCCGCAACCGGGCCCATTGCGTATTCGAGCACGTCTATTTCTCACGCCCCGACTCGATCGTATTCGGCAAACCGGTGCAGCCTTCGCGCGAGAAGATGGGACGGTTTTTGGCCAAGCGTTATCCCGTCGAAGCGGACGTGGTTGTGCCAGTGCCCGACTCGGGTGTGACGGCAGCCATCGGCTATGCCGACGAAGCGAAACTGCCCTATCGCCAGGCGCT
>DASRHX010000830.1:0-8044 GCA_035650295.1 Bryobacteraceae bacterium
CGCGAATTGGATTGGCACCTTCCGCCGTCCACTCGAACAGGACACGCGGAACATCCGCGTTGATCACCGGATCTCAGACAACGATCTGATTTACGTTCGCTTCGCTTATAACCAGCACTATGAACAGTACGGTGGGAACAGCGCGCCGTTTCTCCCGGTGGACGGCTTCCGAACCATTGAGCAAACCACACGCTGGTGGCCCAACCATTCCTTGTCGGGAACCTGGAATCACATCTTCTCCCCGACATTGACGAACGAGGTGCTTATCAGCGGGCTGCGCGACTGGCACAACCGTGGCGCCGGCGACAACCGGACGAACTACGCCAAGCTGCTCGGATTGCCGAACCCATTTGGCGCGGTCAACTGGACCACGATCGAAGGGATGAATCTCGGTGTGACGGGATCCACGTACAGCCTCGGCGGCGAACAGCCGTTTTTCCTCGTCAGCAACATGATCAGCGCGCAGGACAATGCAGTGAAGATGCATGGGAAGCATGAGTTCAATTTCGGCTTCCAATTCAAGTTTGAGGATGTGCCGAAATCGATTGTGTCTGCTGCTGGGCCTTTCAACGTCGACACTGGCGCGACATCGCTGTACGATACGGCTTCGACACCGCAAAATCCGATCGCCGCGCCGTTCACCGGCCACGCGACAGCGAACCTGTTCCTCGGTCAAATGAACTACTCGACCACCTTCCGCCGGCCATGGGCGTTTTTGCGCCGCCAGGAATATGCGCCGTACTTCCAAGACAACTGGAAAGTATCCCAGCGCCTGACCTTGACGCTGGGAATGCGGTACGAGTTTCGCACGCCACTCCACGACAAAAATGGTTTGCTGACCAGCTTCTCGCCTGAGAAGCGGGCCTACGTCGTGGGATCGACCGTCGACAACTTCCTGAAACGTCAGGCCACACTGCCTGCCAATTTGGCCGCTTTGAACAGCTTCGGTGGCAAGATTGTTGGCTATGAAGAAGCCGGTCTGCCGAAGCACCTGGTCAACAAGAACTGGAAGCAGTTCGGTCCGCGGTTCGGCTTTGCCTATCGTGGTCTTTCCGGATCGAAAGCTTTCGTGATGCGCGGTGGCTATCGCGTCTCCTACTATACGCAGCCGATCTCCGACTGGTTCTCAAGCCAGAACAATCAGCAGATTGTTTCCGCCAGCTTCCAGAACAGCGTCACCAACACCGCATTGTCTCCGGATGGACTGCCCAACTATGGCCTGCGCACGGTCCCGAGATACACCGCAGGCGTGAACACGTCGAACGATTCGATCATCGATATCAACGACACGCGAACCATCGCCCGCGGATTCACCGCCATCCAAATCGATCCCAACTTCACCGATCCCAAGGTGCAGGAATGGAATTTTACGATCGAGAAGGAGTTCCTGGACAACATGGTCGCGCGCGTTGCCTACGTCGGTAACCACACCACAAACATCCTGCAGACGGTCAACACCAATGAGAGCGTGCCCGACTATATTTGGCACGTCACTCGCCGCACGGCGCTCCCCATCGGTGAATTTTCGGGCGTGGCTCGCCGTCCCTATGACCAGCAGGTTTACGGTCAGGTCAATCGCCTTACGAGTTCCGGCTTCTCGAATTGGAACGGATTCCAATTCGAAATGGAGCGGCGCTTCAATCGCGGACTCGGTTTCCAAGTGTTCTACGTCACCGGCAACACATTGGCCGCCGCGGGCACTGTTCAACAACCGGAAAGCTTCCTCCCGAACGCTGTTCCGGGTGATTTCGAAGAGCGCAGCCGGTTCCTCACCTACCAGCGTGATACCTTCACTCCGCAGCACCAGATCCGATGGAATTGGATTCTGGATATCCCAATCGGCAAGGGTAAGTTCGTCGGACGCAATATGCCCGGCTTCCTGGACAAGATTCTCGGGGGCTGGCAGATTGCGGGTACTGGCAGTTGGCGATCGAATCACTTCGCTCTTCCCACTGCTTTCTACCCCACCGGCGCGCCGCTCGAGAAATATGGAGAGAAATATAAGGTAAACGATTGCCGGAGTGGCGTCTGCTTCCCAGGATTCCTGTATTTCAACGGCTACATCCCTGCGAACCAGATCAACAGCGTCAATGCGCAGGGGCGGCCCAACGGAGTCATGGGTGTGCCCGCGGACTACAAGCCCGCCATCGCGCCACTGGTGCCCTGGGGCTCGACTACCCTTCCGGCCAACGCTCCCGCGAACACCAATCTGAGCCAGTTCTGGGACACCAACAGCGTCTGGCTGCCGTTAAACAACAACACCGTGCAGCGTCTGACGTTATCGACTAGCAACGACATACTGAACCCGTGGCGCAATCAGTACATGCGCGGACCGAATCAGTGGTTCATGGACGCTTCGCTCTTTAAGTTCACGAACCTGACGGAAGCGCTATCCCTGCGTCTGAACATAGATTTCTTCAACGTGTTCAACAACCCGAACAATCCAAATCCTGGAACGGCCACAAGCGACGGAATTCTAACTACTCGCAACTCCGGAAGCCCGGCGCGGGTATTGCAGTTGACCGTACGCTTGAGTTTCTAAACAAACTTCGCACACACCGGAGCCGGCAGCGGAATAGGGTCCGACTGCTGGCTCAACTTACCCGTCTGGAGATCGAAACGCAGCGGAAAGATGTTGTTGGACCGCTGCATGAGAGCGAAGAGCCATTGACCCGTCGGATCCACGTTGAAACTTCGGGCTCCGGTCCCACCAGGTTGAAACGCTTCCACCAGCGTGAGCGAACCGTCCGTGGCGTTTACGCGCAACACTGCAATGGATTCATGCCCCCGATTCGAGATCAGCACATACCTGCCGCTCGGATGCATCACCGCCTCCGCGGGTGTCGCCCGCCCTTGGAAGTCCGCCGGCACGGTGCGCGTAACCCCTACCTCTTCGAACTCACCCTTCTTGGGGTCGTGCCGCAGCATCGTGCAGCCTGGCCCAGATTCGTTTGCTACATACGCCCATTTCCCGTTTGGATGAAACACCAAGTGCCGAGGATTAGCCCGGTTCTGAAGCCGCAGCGATGCCGGCTGATGCGGCGTGATGCCCGCTGTCTTCGTATCGAGCCGATGGACGAAAATCGAATTCAACCCCGTGTCGGTCTCAATCAGGAACCGGTTGTCGCGCGAAAAGACGACTGCGTGGCAATGCACTTGAACCGGCGGCTCTCCCACATGTTGATAAAATCCTACCGCCTCGGACAAACTTCCATCGCGCCGGATTGCGAACGTCGCGACACTCCCTGTCGCCCAGTTTGCCGTCGCCAACACCCCCCCGGTCCTGTCCACCGCGACGTGACAGGGCATTCCGCCGCGCGAAGGTACCCGATTCAGCTCCCGCAGCTTTCCCGTCGCCGCATCGATCGCGAACGCGCTCACCTCGCCCATCGTCTTCCCGGTCATTTCAATGTGCTCGTTCACCGAGTACAAAAACTTCCTCGACGGATGGACAGCCAAATACGACGGGTTCGCGGTCTCCACGGCCAGTACTGGCGGCGTCAGCCTTCCCGTCGCCGCGTCGAGCCGAGAAACATAAATTCCTTTGCTCTCACCCGTTCCATAGCGAGGTCCGCCCGTGGTGTAGGTACCCCAATAAACAAGAAACTCTTTCTCGGCAGCAAAAAGTGGTGTTGCGGCGGCGCTAATCAGATGCCGCCGCGATAAAGTTCGAGGCATGCCGAAAGTGTATGCCACAAGGAGCCAGAAATGAAAACAAAATTAGTCGCTTTGCTCGTCGTCGCGGTAGCCGGCCTTACTGGCCAGGATTTCGATGTCCTAATCTTGAACGGCCGCATCGTCGATGGCACCGGCAATCCGAGCTTCATTGGAGATGTTGGGACCAAGGGCGGCCGCATCACAGCCATCGGTCGCCTCGCCTCTCGCACGGCAACGCGCAAATTAGACGCCAAGGGGCTCGTAGTCTCCCCCGGCTTCATCGACATGCACAACCACTCGGACGACATCATCCTCTCCGACGGCAACGCCGAGAGTATGATTCGCATGGGCGTCACGTCCATGATCCTTGGCGAAGGCTCCTCCGCCGCGCCCACCACCGAGTTCCCACGCTTCCGCGACTATTGGGCCACCGTGCTGAAGAAAGGTGTCTCCACCAACATCGGCTCCTACATCGGTTCCGGCCTCGTCTATCAGAACGCGCGCGGCGCCAAACCCGGCCCGGCTACCGCGGCGGAAGTCGAGAAGATGCGCCAGATCGTCCAGCAAGCCATGGAGGACGGCGCTCTTGGCGTCTCCACTTCCCTCCATCAGCCCCCTGGGTTCTGGCTCTCCACTGAAGAACTCATCGAGATGGCCAAAGTCGCCGCCCGCTCCGGCGGCATCTACGCCACGCACACGCGCAGCGAAGGCGAGGAAGTCTTCGACTCCATCTCCGAAGCCATCCGCATTGCTCGCGAGTCCGGCACCACCGTCGACCTCCTCCACCTAAAAATCGCGCACCACAAACTCTGGGGTCAGATGCCGGAACTCCTTGGCGTCATCGAAAACGCACGCAAGCAGGGCATCGACGTCGAAGGCCACGTCTACCCCTATACCGCAGGACAAAACGCCGGTCTCCGCAACATCATTCCCCCCTGGGCGCATGAAGGTGGAACCGAAAAGATGCTCGAACGTCTCAAGGACTCTTCGCTTCGAGCCCGCCTCGAGAAGGACATCACGCAAGGCATCCCTGGCTGGTACAACCACTACACGGCAGTCGGAAGCGATTGGAGCAAAATTCAGATTGTCTCCGTGGCAAATCCCGTCTACCACAAGTACGTTGGCAAACGCATGAGCGAACTCATCGCCGACAAAGGTAAACCCTGGCTGGACGTCCTCTTTGAAACCCTCATCGAGAACAAAGGCGCCGTTCCCGCTCTCTACTACCACCATGTCGAGTCCGATATGCGTGCCGCCATGAAAGCTTCGTTCGTGAGCTTCGGTTCCGACGGCTCTGCGCTTAAGGCCGATCCCGCCTCTGGACGTGGCCTTCCCCACCCACGTTCTTTCGGCACCTTTGCCCGCGTCATGGGCCGCTACGTCCGCGACGAAAAGGTACTGAGCCTCGAAGAAGCCGTGCGGAAGGCTACCTCCCATAACGCCGCCAAAATCCGCATCTACGACCGCGGCCTTCTCCGCCCTGGCATGTGGGCCGATGTCACCGTCTTCAACCCGGATACCATAGCCGACCGCGCCACATACGAAAACCCCTATCAGTACGCCACTGGCGTCGAACATGTGCTTGTCAACGGTGCCCTCGTCATCGACAAAGGTACACATACAGGAGCAAGACCCGGCGCGATCCTCTATGGGCCGGGAGCCCGTCACTAGCCCCAAAGACTTACTTTTGATTTCGAATTCTTTGCGATATACTTTTCTTGAACCCCTATGTTCCGATCCGCAGTCCTACTTTCCCTCTGCGCGTTCGCCCTCTCTGCAGCCGACCGCGAGACTGCCGAATGGGTCATCCGTGTCGGCGGACGCGTGATGCTAGACGGCAGTCGCACCCCCATCGGTGACGTCCTGACCCTACCGAAAGGCGACTTCCGTGTTACTGGAGTCGACCTTTACGGTACGCTCGCCGATCCGCGCGAACTCGAAATGCTGAGCACTCTCACCTCGCTCAAGGAGCTATACCTTCCCGGCCCCATGTTCAATCCCGCTTCCGGAAGCCGACTTGATGCCAATGCGCAACTCAAATTCATCTCCACGCTGACGTCGCTCGAGAAGCTCTCCTTTAGCCTGCACTTCCTCACTCACGTCAACGTACAGGACAAGGGAATCGCACTCCTCACCGGCCTGACCAATCTTAAGGAGTTCCGCTGCTCGCAGTGCCGAATCGAAAAATTCAGCCTCGCTCCGCTCGTGAAGCTTCACTCGCTTGACCTCAGCAACTCGGAATTCTCCAACGAGGCCATGCGCGGCCTGGAAAACCTCAAGGGACTGCGGCGCCTCAGCCTCCGTGACACCCTCGTTACCGATGAAGGGCTTCGTTCCCTGGCAGGTCTCACGAACCTCGAAGATCTCGATCTCGGCGGCACCGGCGTGACGGACGCTGGCCTCGCGCACCTGCGCAACCTGAAGGCGATGCGCAAACTTAACCTTCTCGGTTCCTCCATTACCGATGAGTCTATTGACATACTCGCCGGTATGCCTCAACTCATCGAACTCAACCTCTATCGAAGTCGCATCACCAACGTCGGACTCTCGCGCCTTAGCGCCCTCAAGAACCTCGCCGGAATCGACCTCCGCTACAGCCGCGTCACCCCCACTGCGCTGGCTTCTTTCCGCGCCGCACTGCCCAGGTGTAAGGTCGAGTTCGTCGGGGCCGTCGCGGCCTCCGGTAAGGTTGCAGCGGCCAAACCCGCGGGAATCACGGAAAAGGCAATTGCCGAGTGGGTCCAGTCGATCGGCGGCAAGACGGAATCGCCTGGTGGCAAACTCAAAACCGTCTCTCTCGCCGCTGCCGGAATCGGCGATGCCCAACTCGCCTACCTCTCCTCGGCCACGTCTATCGAAGAGCTCAATCTCGAAGCCACCGAAGCCGGCGATCTCGGCCTCGCCGCGCTCAAACCCCTTGCCAATCTCCGCAAGCTCAACTTGAGCCACACAACTGTTACGGACAAGGGTCTGGAAAATCTAAAGGGCCTTGCCGGGCTGCGCTCGCTCTCTCTAGGCGGTGTTCAGGTCCGCGGGCCCGGCCTCGCTCATCTGAAATCCCTCCCTTCCCTCCGCGAGATCGATCTCACTGGAGCTGCCGTCACCGACGAAGGCCTCCGCGAACTCGCCGCTCTCCCCTCGCTCGAGCGCATCATGCTCTCTAACACGGACATCACGGATAGCGGCCTCAAAGAACTCATCCCGCTCACCCGGCTCCAAGTTCTCGATCTGGCTGGAACCGACGCCGGCGACGCTGGCATGAAACACCTTGCCGCCATCCCCAGCCTCCGCGAACTCAACCTCGACCACACGCGCTTCACCGAGAAAGGGCTCCAAAGCCTCGTTCCCCTTGTCAATCTCGAACGCCTTGAGCTGTTTCGCACGCGCGCCTCCAATGTCACCATAGAAGCCGTCGCCTCCTTCAAGAAACTTGCCGTTCTGAGCCTCGACTACACTTCCGTGGACGACAAAGGCCTTGCCCTTCTCAAAGACCATCCTGCGCTTCGCGAACTACGCATGGATACCACCGGCGTTTCCGACGCCGGTATCGAAACCCTCAAGTCCTTGCGCTCGCTCAGGCTGCTGAATCTCTACCATACGATGGTCACTGAAAAAGGCTTTGAAGACCTGAAAGCAGCTCTGCCGGAGTGCAAGGTGATTTTCGACCGCGACTCTTCTCTCCCGGTCCGCAGGAGAACGTGATTCATGCTCCGATTCGCTTCGTTACTTCTCTGTGGCTCGCTGCTCCGCGCGGCCGACTCTGCGGACTGGATCACCGCTGCCGGCGGAACTTTCAAACATGACGCCGCCGGCCGCATCACCCATATCGATCTCCGCTCCAGCTGGATCACAGATGCGGATATGCCGCTGCTTGCACAGCTCCCCAACCTCACGCACCTCGATCTCTCTCACACACGCATCACTGACCGTGGCCTCCAGCAACTCAAGCCCGCGCCCGCAATCGTCGACCTCAATCTCTACTACGCCGAACAACTCACTGACGAAGGCATGGTCGCCATCAAAGGCTGGAAGCGCCTCAAGCGCCTCAATGTCCGCGGCACGCGCATCACCGATGCTACGCTCGAGCATGCCTCGAGCGTCCCCACCTTGGAAGCAATCGATGCCGGCTTCGCCCAGGTTACGGACGTAGGCCTCGATCATCTGGCGGCTCTCACGAATCTGAAGGAACTCTATGTCGGTGGCAACAAGCTGACTGATGCCGGCCTCCAGTCGCTGCGCTATCTCTCGGCTCTTACCCACCTCGATCTCTCGGGCATGCAGCGTACCGACTCCGGCCTCTGGTCCGTCAGCCTCACCGACCTAGGCGTCGGGGCCCTCGCCACGCTCCACAATCTCCGCTTCCTCCGCCTCGATGGACTTCCCGTCT
>DASRHX010000831.1:0-2490 GCA_035650295.1 Bryobacteraceae bacterium
CAGCACGCGCTCGTGTTGCGTGAGCGACCCATAAGACACCACCGACAGATATTGTCTGGTGAGGCGATATACGGCTTCGTGGCGCGGGATCTCCCGCCCACGGGCTACCGGCTCGGGTAACCAGGCCTCCAGCAGATCCCAAACATAGGTGAAGGTTGGTTCGTACCGCGCCTCGATCATCGTGATGTAGAGCTTGCGCTGGAGTTCGGCCATGGCGCGATCGAAGACGGGACGGCTCCTGGCAGCCGTGAGGTGAGTGCAGCGTTTCAACTCCCTCGTGGTCTGCGGATGCTGTTCGAGCAAAGCCTCCATGATCTGCCTGGCGGCACGCGACAGCAGGCCATCTTCGTAGTCATAGCGGTATTGTTCATCATGTGCTGGACCCTGCAGGGCATAGAAATCCGGAAAGTGTGCCAACGACACCATACTCGGTTTTCCGAGGAGCAGCTTGCCATAATACACACGCCGTTGGGCGGGCAGGCGATCCTTGAGATTCCAGGTCAGCATGAGTTCCGCGTCATGCTGTGAATGCTCTGGAAAGACCGGATCACGCCGGCCACAGACGGCCACCCATAGGCAAGGCAGCTGCTGGGTGCGATTACTGAACACCAGGCAGAAACCGACATCTTCAACGAACTGCAGCGCCGTCCGTTCATTGTGGACGCGCAGCCGAGGCAACCGGTGGAAGCGGCGGTCACGTTGTTGCTCCAACGCTTCAAGGTCATAGCTCACGACGCCGTTATTCCTTCCCCATCAGACTTCACTCTGCCGCAAGCCGCCTGCGCACGCCTCCCGTCGCCGACTCCAAACGCCCGCCATCGTACCCTGGCCACGCCGTGCGATCATCCTTACTCACCTCGCGGCACCGCACGTGTCCCCGCTTTCTCATCGAGCCGCACGAGCCTGGCGGCCACCTGTCCATAATGCTGGTAGGCCCCCCAGGTCGGACCATCATCCAGAATCTGCTGGCGGGCCGTGGCCAGGGCATCACCCAACCGTTCCCCCTGTAGTACGTTCTCATAGAATGCCGCCGCAAACGTCACCGCGGGCCCATCGTCGACCGGCCACCCGGTGCCGATGTAGTTCGAGATCCCACGCTCAAAAAAGGCCTCTGCCAGGCCCGCCAGTTGGCGATTCATCTCCGCGGCGGTGAGTGCCTTACCGGCCGTCACAACCGCAGAAAAACAGGCATTGGCGAAGACCAGGCGCGGCACACGACGAGCCCGGAAGATCTCCCGCGCCGAGATAATGCAGTCTTTGCCAAAGACCCATCCACTGCACGCCGGGGTCTTCTCATCAAAGATCCCATGCCCCGCGAAGTGGATGATGTCGAACTCCTCGTTGAGGATGAGAGCGAGGATTTCCACCGGGTCGCACTCGATCGCGCCAATGCGTTCGACGATCTCCAACTCCAAGTCATGATGACGCTTGAAGCGGTCCAGCACCTGCACAACTTCTCGCCCTTCCTGTCGCGCCCCCGGCAGTTGCAATTCGGGTTCGGCGGCCGGATCGGCAATGACCAGGACTTTCAAAGCGCGATTCACCGGCGGGGCAACGCCCGGAGCGGCCGACAGCATGGTACGGAACTGGCGTGTCAGGCTGAGGTGTGGCCCGAAGAAGACTGTTCCACGCGTGCCTTTGAAACTCGCCATCTCCCAGGGGAATGCCGCTGTGCTCCGATCCAGAATGAGCGTCAACGGTTTATCATCACCGATCAAGCGATGCAACTCTTCAGGAACCAAATAGGTATTGAGCAACCGTCCATACTTCTCCTGCTCTGGCCGCGTCCGCGACCGCATCAAGTGCTCGGCCACCCCGCTCGCGAAGGCGGCTTGCACCTCGACTTCGCGTACCGGGATGACGGCGCTTTCGGACAATGCGGAGAAGCGAAACACGCCGCCCTCACGCTCGACGGTAATCCGCGTGCAGGAGACCGGTTCATCTGGTAGGTCGGCCGGCCGCTCTCTGGCCATTCTGCGACGGCGCTTCGAGGTAGGCATGCGACGACAGCTGACTTCAAGAGCCAGGTCCGGCAGGCTGCCGTCCGCCGCCAACCGTTGCAGGAGTGTACAGATCTCCTCATAATAATTTCGATTATACTCCACCACCGTGAACTGTTGCAGGCGTTCGCCCGCCTCCAGACGGTTCAGCGCATCAGCGATGCCACTGAGCATGGCCCTGAGCGCGCTCTCTCTGGGGAGATTGCCGGCTCCAGAGCCGATGAGGACCGAGGCAAAGCGATCGATCCCGAGGGTGGCGATGGCATACGCAACATTCGTCATCAGATAGCGCAGGTCGTTGCGCGTGAACCTGCCTGCCTCCCCCATGCCGGCCAACATGACGCCCTTAGCAGCGATCTGGACGCCAGTTCGCGGCACGAAGAAGAGCTCTCCCAACTCAGCGCCGATTATTCCGCGGACGCTAGCCCGTGAGATCCAAAAATCCAACGCGGCATCGACCGCTTGCACCGGAGGAATGCCCTTGTAATGG
>DASRHX010000832.1:0-3689 GCA_035650295.1 Bryobacteraceae bacterium
GAGCGCCTATGGAGAGCGGTCGAAGTACGAGACTGCCAAGCGGCTCGTGCCGGACTTGAAGCGCCCGCAGATCGGCTCGACCACCACTCCGCTGGCTGACACGGAAGGCATTATTACGCCCTCCTCCCTGCACTTCGAGCGGCACCACGCGGGAGTGCCGGAGATCGATCCTGCTAAACACACACTGCTGATTCACGGTCTCGTGGACCGGCCCACGGTTTTCAACCTGGACGAATTGAAGCGCCTGCCTTCGGTGTCGCGAATTCATTTCGTCGAGTGCTCGGGGAATTCGGGCCGTGAATGGAAAGCCCCGGGCGGGGGAGATGTGCAGAAGGGCTTCGGCCTGGCGAGTTGCAGCGAGTGGACGGGCGTGCCGGTGCGGCTGTTGTTGGAAGAAGCGGGCGTGCAAAAGGGCGCGAAGTGGATGCTTGCCGAGGGTGCGGATGCCTGCAAACTGTTTCGCAGCCTTCCGCTCGACAAAGTGATTAAGGACGGCCTGGTAGTTTACGCGCAGAACGGCGAAGCGATCCGGCCGGCGCAGGGCTATCCGCTGCGGCTTCTCGTGCCCGGCTATGAAGGCAACACGAACGTGAAATGGCTGCGGCAGCTAAAGGTAGTCGACCAGCCCTACATGGCCAAGGACGAAACGTCGAAGTACACAGACCTGATGCCTGATGGCAAGGCACGTATCTTCACGCTGGTGATGGACGCCAAGAGCGTGATCACGCATCCGAGCGGCGGGCGGAAGCTGAGCGGGCCCGGCTTCCACGAGATTCGTGGGCTGGCCTGGACCGGGCGGGGGCGGATTGAGAAGGTCGAGGTGAGTGTCGATGGAGGCAAGGTTTGGAAGCCCGCCGAGTTGCAGGAGCCGCGTCTGCCGATGGCGTTCACGCGCTTCCGTATGGCCTGGGAATGGGACGGCCAGCCGCTGGAGATCATGAGCCGAGCCACTGATGAAAGCGGCTATGTGCAGCCGTCGCGTGAGGAACTGACACAAGCGCGCGGCATGAACTCTAACTACCACTACAACGGCATCAAGGCGTGGAAGATCACGGCTACGGGTGAGGTGCAAAGTGTATAGGGCGATTGTGTGCTCGGTGGTTTTCGCCGCGGCGCTCTTCGCCCAATCGCCGAAGTACAAAGTGGGTCATGCGGCCACGCCCGCCGAGATCTCCGAAAAGGACATATTCGTTTCGCCCGATGGAAAAGGCTTGCCGCCCGGTAAGGGTACCGCCGCCGAAGGCAAGGCCGTCTACGAGCGCCGTTGCGCGCGGTGCCATGGCGCCGATGGTAAGGGCAAGGAGGAAGCGGCCCTGGTAGGCGGGCAGGGAACGCTGGCTACACCGAAGCCGTTGAAGACAGTCGGCAGCTACTGGCCTCACGCCACTACGGTTTTCGACTACATCCATCGCGCCATGCCGTTCGACAATCCGGGGCTGCTCACCAAGGATCAGGAGTATGCAGTGGTGGCGCTGATCCTGCACTGGAATGGCATCATCGGCGAGAACGACGTGATGGACGCGGCGTCGCTGCCGAAGGTGAAGATGCCCAATCGAGACGGGTTCATTGCTGACACGCGGCCGGACACAGGGCGCAAGAGCGGCAAGAAGTAGGGCTGGAGCCGGAACTGCTGGGCGGTCTCAAACGGAGCGACGTGGAACTCGCTGGCATCGCCGAGCCGGACACCGCGCTTCACGCCCACATTGAAACTAGCCGCTTCGACGTTTCACACGAGCTCAGGTAGGACGATCAAACTTCCAGCTGCATAATGAGGAAATGACCTCGCGGCGTACCGCCTTGATGTTGTTGCTCTGCGCCCTCACCACACGCGCAGATCACACGGCCGACCTCATCGTGGTGCGAAAGGCCAAACGCGAATTAGTGTTGCTGCGCGAAGGCAAGGCGCTGAGAAGGTATCTCGTGGCGCTTGGCCGCACACCAGCCGGAGCAAAGCGGCGTCAGGGCGATGGAAAAACACCGGAAGGCGAGTACACGATCACCGGGCGTAACAAGCACAGTTCCTATCACCGTTCGCTGCGCATCTCCTACCCGAACGAGGAGGACAAGGCACGCGCGCGACGGACTGGGGTGAGCGCGGGCGGCGACATCATGATCCACGGACTTCCCAACGGCATGGGGCGCATCGGCGCGGCGCACCGCCAGGCGGACTGGACCGAAGGCTGCATTGCCGTAACAAACGACGAGATCGAAGAGATTTGGAAGCTCGTGCCCGACGGGACTCCGATCCGCATCGAGCCATGAGGATAGAATGCGGTGAAGCAAATCCATGTTCACCGCCACCGCCAATCTCATTCTCCCCAGCACGGTAACCGGTTCCTTCCCGAGGCCGCGCTGGTTCGATGTCAGCATGTGGGGCAGACCGCTCGACACCTGCATGTTGGACATCCACTTCCGCGAGAAGTTCCAGGATGCCCTGGCCGTCGTGATCAGCGATCAGGAACGTGCGGGCCTCGACATTCTGACGCACGGCGATTTTCACGTCGACGAAGACATGGCCGGACGTGCGTGGCATCACTATCCCCTGCAGCGCTGGTCCGGTTTCGAAGGTGACCACTTGCAGCCGGAAGAGACCACGGCGCCGTGGCTGCACTACCCGCCAGGAACGCTGCTGAATGAAATCTACACCGGCTGGCGCTGGCCGCACGTAGTGGACAAGATCGAGCACCGGCCGCTGGATTTTCCCAAGCTGTGGCGCATCGCTCAGGCCAAAACGCGCAAGCCGGTGAAGTTCGGCACTTGCTGTTCGCAGGTGATGGCGCTGTTTCTCGACATTCACACGCCGAAGTATAAAGACAAGCGCGAAGTGATTTGGGATATGGCCGTTGCCATGAACAAGGAGCTGCTCGCCCTGCGCGATGCCGGCTGCCGCGTTATCCAAATCGAAGAGCCTACGTTCCACTTCATGGCCAATACCTATGGCAAGGATCATCACGAAGTGAAGTTCATGATTGACGCCTTTAACCGGGAAGTGGAGGGCCTCGACGACGTCGAGCTCTGGATCCACACCTGCTGGGGCAACCCCAACATGCAGCGAGTGATGGACGATACCAGCTACGCCAACTCCATCGAAATCTACCTCGAGCGTTGCCGCGGCGACGTCTGGACCCTCGAAATGAAGGACCGCAATCAGAAAGACCTCGAACTGTTCGAGCCCTTCAAAAACGATCTCAAAAAGAAGATCTGCGTCGGCGCCGTCAGCCACCGCTCCCTGCAAGCCGACCGACCCGAAGACGTAGCCGGCGAAATCCGCAAGGCGCTCAAATACATCCCCGCCGAAAAGCTGATCGTCTCGAGCGACTGCGGCTTCGGCCGCCAAGGCTGCAACCGGGAGATCGCTTTCTACAAGGCGAGCGCAATCGCGCAAGGATGCAATATTGTGCGGCGCGAATTAGGATTGCCTGTTACCGAGGTGCCGGCGGCCGATCCCAAGCTGCAGGTGGATGTGGTGCCGGGGCGGAAGGGGTAGGGGTTACCGCTCCATTAGCGGAATCGTAGTGAACCCACCACCTGGCGAAAAACGAAATCCCAGGACGGACAACGAGACGAGAACATCCTCGAATTGCAATGTCCCGCGCTTTCCCGCCGTTTCAGGATAGCGTTCAGAAACGACAAAGACCTGTTTGGTGCCTGCTGCGAGATTCAAAGGAACCGTCCGCAGCAACACACCA
>DASRHX010000833.1:0-6617 GCA_035650295.1 Bryobacteraceae bacterium
CCGATCAGAGCTTTCTCCATCAGGGCATCACCTTCACCGTCTATGGCAAGGACGAAGGGACCGAGCGCATCTTTCCGCACGACCTCGTGCCCCGCATCATCACTTCCACCGAGTGGTCGCGCGTGGAGCGCGGCCTCGAACAGCGCATTCGAGCGCTTAACGAATTTCTCAAGGACATCTATCACGAAGGCCGCATTTTGAACGACAACGTCGTTCCGCGCGAGATGGTGTATTCTTGCCGCCACTTTCGCCGCGAAATGCGGGGACTCGACGTGCCCAGGGGCATTTACATTACCGTGGTCGGCACCGATCTCATCCGCCTGCCCTCCGGCGAATTCGTGATCCTCGAAGACAATCTCCGTGTTCCCTCCGGTGTCAGCTACATGCTCACCTCGCGGCAGGTGATGAAGCGCGTGTTCCCCGAGTGGTTCCGGCAAACACAAGTGCGGCCAATCGAGCACTATCCGCATGCCCTATTGGCTACGTTACGTTCGCTCGCTCCGGAAGGCAGGCCGGATCCGACCATCGTTCTCTTGAGCCCGGGAGTGTTCAACAGCGCCTATTTCGAGCACGCTTTTCTGGCGCGGCAAATGGGCATTCAACTTGTCGAAGGCCGCGACCTCGTGGTCAACGACAACATTCTCTACATGCGGACGACGACCGGCCTGGAGCGCGTCGATGTCATCTATCGCCGCGTCGACGACGATTTCATCGATCCGCTCGCGTTTCGTTCGGATTCGATTCTAGGCGTGCCGGGATTGTTCAACTCCTACCGCGCGGGCAACGTCACACTTGCCAACGCCATAGGCACCGGCATTGCCGACGACAAGGCGCTCTACGCCTATGTTCCGCGCATTATCCGCTACTACCTCAACGAAGAGCCCATTATCAACAACGTCGAGACGTTTCTCATGACCGAGGAGAAGGAGCGGCGCCACGTCACCGGAAACCTGGAGAAGTATGTCGTAAAGGCCGTGGGTGAATCCGGCGGCTACGGCATGCTCATCGGCCCGCATTCAACCGCGGACGAACGCGCCGAGTTTCGTACCCGCATTGAGACGGACCCGCGAAACTACATCGCGCAACCTACTATCCAGCTTTCCACGGCTCCGTGCTTCATCGACGGCTGCATTGAACCCCGCCACATCGACCTGCGCCCCTACATTCTCTTCGGCGACAAAGTAACCATCGTTCCCGGCGGCCTTACGCGCGTCGCTCTCAAAAAAGGATCCCTGGTGGTGAACTCCTCGCAAGGTGGGGGCAGCAAGGACACTTGGGTGGTCAACGAATAATCGATGCTTTCCCGCGTTGCCGATAACCTCTACTGGATGAGCCGCTACCTGGAGCGTGCCGAACACACGGCGCGTCTGCTCGATGTCCAGCTTGGGCTCATCCTCGAAACGGGTCAGGAGTCTGGCGATGGCCGTTGGATGCGCCTGGTGCAATGTTTGGGCATCACCGCCAAACCGCCTTCGGAGGAAGACCCCTCGCGCCTCATTCACTGGCTCGCCTTTGACGCCGCAAGCCGCGCTTCCATTGTCACGGCCATTGGTACGGCTCGCGAAAACGCGCGCCAGGTGCGCGAAATGATCAGCTCCGAGATGTGGGAGCAGGTGAACCGCATGTATCACGATGCCCGCGCCATTTCCGCGGGAGGCTATCAGGATCGCGATCCACTGGATTTCCTGCACGAGGTGATCACCGGCTGCCACCTCTTCCGCGGACTTGTCTCCGCAACCATGAACCATGGAGAAGGCTGGCAGTTCATTCGCCTCGGCCGCTACATCGAGCGCGCCGGACTAGTCTCCACTTTGCTCGACGTCCACTTTCGTGAATTTCTTCCCGACGGACGAGCCAGCATCGATCCCGGCGATCACCTCGAATGGATCGGCCTGCTGAAAAGCTGCACTGCGTTTGAAGCGTACTGCAAGGTCTACACGGCTGAACTGGGCGCGGGCAGGATTGCGGAATTTCTACTCCTCAATCGCGAATTTCCGCACTCGGTGCGCTACGCGGTGGACAACATGCAAAGCAGCTTGGGGCAATTGCCGGAAGGCGCGTCGAGCCAAGGTTCCAGCCGGCTCCACAGGCTCGCCGGCCGGCTGCAGGCCTCGCTCAACTTTTCTCAAATGGATGAAATCCTCGCCGACGGACTCAGCGCCTATCTTGCCGACGTCCAACGCCAGTGCATCCAGATACACCACGTGCTGCATCAGGTTTACATCGACTATCCTATCGAGACGGCCATCGAGGCCTGATCACGCATGTACTATTCGATTCGCCACCTCACCCGCTTCGACTACTCGGGCCCTGTCTCGGAAAGCGTGATGGAGGTGCGCATGCGCCCGCGCACGGAGGGCCACCAGCGCTGTTTTCAATTCAAGCTCGATGTTTCGCCGCGCGCACGTGTCTTCCTCTATCGCGACTATCTCGGCAACACCATTCACCACTTCAACGTTCCCGGACGCCATCTGCGCCTGGGCATTCTCGCCGAGGCCGTGGTCGAAGTCGATGAGCAGGTGGCTTTGCCGTCGAGCGTTGGCGCGGGGGTCTGGAGTGAACTCGATGTACTTGCCGACGCAGGCGAATTCAGCGAGTTTCTTGAGCCCAGCCGCTTTGCCCATCCCTCCGCGGGGCTTGTGGAGTTGAGCCGCGAGATTGGCGCCGAGCGCCGCATGGACCCTCTTTCTCTCATTCGCGATTTGAACGCGCGCATCCACCGCGCGTTCGTCTACGAACCGGAATTTACGAGTGTCGATTCGTTGATCGAAGAAGCGCTTGCCGCCCGGCGCGGGGTGTGCCAGGATTTCGCGCACATCATGATCGCGCTTCTGCGCCAGCTTCGCATTCCCGCGCGATACGTGAGCGGTTATCTCTGCCCCCGGGAAGGGCGCAAAGACCGCTCGCTCGATGGCGCTTCTCACGCCTGGGTCGAGGCTTGGCTGCCGGGACTGAACTGGGTTGGCTTCGATCCCACCAACGATCTGATGGCCGGTGAGCGTCACATCCGCACCGCTGTCGGCCGCGACTACGCCGACGTGCCGCCCACCCGCGGCGTGTTTAAAGGCGCGGCTACATCGGCGCTCAGCGTCGCCGTTCGCGTCACGCCATCTACAGCGCCCGCTGAGGACGAACTACAACTCACTACCATCCGCCAGCCGAACTTCGCCGACGTCGACGTGATTGCGGCGCAGCAGCAGCAACAGCAGCAGTAGCAGTAATGCTGGTAACGTGTCAGTCTGCTCGCCTACTGCTTCCTTTGGAATTTCACCCCGCCCAGTTGTCACAGACGGCCCCCGCGCGTGTCAAAAAAGATAGAAGGACTTCCCATGGCGACTCCATTTTCCGAGCAAGCCGAAACCGACGCCGAAGACCGGGAACTGGTCAGTCGCGCTCAGGCCGGCAGCCGTGACGCACTCGAACGACTGATCACACGGCATCAGACATGGATCTACAACATCGTCCTGCGAATGCTGTACTGGCCCAACGATGCCGAAGACGTTACTCAGGAGATCCTGATTAAGCTGACGACGAAGCTCTCTACGTTTGAGGGGAGGAGCAGCTTTCGTACGTGGCTATATCGAATTGCTGTGAACCACATTCTGAACGTTAAGCGCAGGAGCTTCGAGGATCAGCTCAACTTCGTCGAGTACGGCCGCGGACTTGACGCCACCCCGGACCTGGACGTGCCCGATCCGAACACGGTTCCCGTGGACTTGAAGCTGATGGTCGACGAGGCGCGTATCGGATGCACCTCGGGCATGTTGCTGTGCCTCGACCGCGAACAGCGGCTCGTTTACATCCTTGGGGACATCTTCGGCATGAGCGACGGCGTTGGGGCGGAGCTGCTCGATGTCAGCCGCGACAATTTTCGGCAAAAGCTATCGCGAGCGCGTCGCGATCTGAACTCGTTCATGCAGGACAAATGTGGTCTTGTAAACACTGCAAACCCGTGCCGTTGTACGAAGAAAGCGCAGGGGTTCGCCAAGGCTGGATATCTCAATCCGGAAAAGTTGCTGTTCGCACGCGAGCATGTGACGAAAGTGCGAGAAGTAGCCGAGAGGAAATGCGAAGACCTCGACGCGCTCGATGCCCAGTATGCCGACATTCATCGGGAACATCCCTTTCAGACTTCGCCAGACTTCGTTGCATCGCTGCGAACTCTTTTTGACGACCCAAAATTCAAATCCATCATGGAGTTGGACTGATGAGAGCACACATGCTTGGCTTATTGATTGTCGGCTGGTTTCTTCCTGGATGTCAGCGGCGCGAGGAGAGGGACGTGGCACAAAACATCATCGCCTTGGAACGCGCCGCGCTCGATCGTTGGGGAAAAGGGGATCCGCAAGGATTCTTCGAAATCATGGCGTCAGACCAAACGTACTTCGATCCGATGACGGAGAAACGAATCGACGGCCAGGCTGACCTGAAGCAGTACATTGCGCCTTTCACCGGCAAGATCAAAATCGAACGGGTCGAAATGGTCGACCCGAAGGTCCAGCGAAGCGGGGATATGGCCGTGCTCACTTTCAATCTTGTCGATCACGGGGCGCAGGTGGGCGACGGGCCAAAGACAACCGCGCGATGGAATTCGACCGAGGTCTATCAGCGCATCAACGGCTCATGGAAGATCATCCATTCGCACTGGTCCTATGTAAAGCCAGACCTCCGAGACGCCCCAATTCCTTCGGCAAAGCCGTGAGTGTGAGCCCAGCGACTGTGAACTAGTCTGGAATCGTGATCGTGCCGCGAAGGTACTCCACGCCGTAGCCCGATATTCGCACACGCTCGCCGCGTAGTTCCACCGAGAGATCGCCTACGCGTTTGGAAATCTGTCGCGCGCGCATCGTGTTCTTCTTCAGGCGTCCCGACCAGTAAGGCACAAGCGTGCAGTGCGCCGAGCCGGTTACCGGGTCTTCGTCGATTCCATGCGAAGGAGCAAAGAAGCGCGAGACGAAATCGATGCCGTCCGAACCTGGCGCCGTGCAGATCACGGGGTCCAACCCGCCTAGTACTCGCATGTCCGGCTGAAGATGGCGCACGTCGTCCTCGCTCGCAAATATGGCCATCAGGTAGGGAGCTTTCCACACTTCCAATGGATGTGTGCCGAGCCCCTCAATGAGGGTTGCGGGAGGCGGGATTTTCGACCCGGGCCGGGCAGGGAAGTCGAGCGTCAGCAATTCGCCGTCGCGCGTCACCACAAGTTCTCCGCTCTTGGTCTGAAAGCGGAGCTCGCTCGCCTCCGGCTTCAGATGCTTGAAGATCACATATGCGGAAGCAAGCGTGGCATGTCCGCATAAAGGCACCTCCACAGAGGGCGTGAACCACCGCAACGCATATCCCTCACCTTGACTGATGAAATATGCAGTCTCAGCCAAGTTATTTTCGGCTGCTATCGATTGCATCGTTGTGTCCGGCAGCCAGGCCTCGAGCGGACAAACTGCGGCCGGGTTGCCACCGAAGACGTGGTCGGTGAACGCGTCGACTTGGTACAGAGGAAGTTCCATGTTCAATTTTAGCCGATCCGAACATTTCTTTCATTTTCTGGTTTTCAAATGCTCAGGGTTTGGATTACTATTCTTTTCAGATAAATTGTTTAGGACGTTCTAAGAAAGCCCAAACTTTGAGGGTTCGCGTACTAAGGCTCTTCATGCGCGCTCGAACTTCGGCGACTCTCGTCCTTGCCCTTCTTTGCGGATGGGATTCGGCCCACGCCCAAGAGGCTATCGCGGGCGTTGTGAAATCCGTCCTGGGAACGGTGATCGTTCAACGGCAAACCCAGTCCCTCAAGGCCATTGAAGGCATGCACGTGTTTGAGCAGGACACCGTCCGAACTTTAGCGGGTTCGCGTGCCGGCTTGATTCTGCAGGATGGAACACGTCTTTCACTGGATCCCGATACCACACTCACCTTGACGCGCTTTGAGTACGATCCCGGCCGCCAGAAACTTGGGTTGATTCTCGATCTATTGCGTGGGTCGGCGGCTTATATTTCCGGCAAGATTTCCGAACTCGCTCCGAAATCAATTGAAATCAAAACGCCCGTCGCCATGCTCGGACTAAGGGGCACCGAGGTTATCGTTTCACTCGGCTTGCCATAACCCATGCCCACGAGGACCCATCATCGCCGCCGGACTCATGCCTGGATGACTGCCCTCCTGCTGTTGCTGCCTGCCTCGTGCCACAAGAAGCCCGTCGTGCAAGCACCGGCTCCGCCTCAAAGGCGGAGTCTGTTCATCCTCCTGCCGGAGGAGAACCGTCCTCTATCCGCGGCGATCGTCTCCAACGCCGCGGGCGCCCAGCCGATGGATCAGCCGTTTCGGGTCGTTCGCGTAGTGGACAACAATACCGCGCCTGCTCCAGCCGTGCCCATCGATCCCGCTGAAGTCGATCGGCGCTTCGGCGCATTGCTGGCCGCACTTCCACCCGCAGCGGAATCCTTTGTCGTGAACTTCGATGCGGCCCAGGACACGATCAGCCCCGAATCGCGTCCGCAGGTCACGCGCATTTTGGCGGCGATTCGAAACAGGCGCTCGACCAGTGTCACCGTGATTGGCCATACGGACACGACGAATGACGCAACGTCTAACTATGCGCTCGGCCTGCAGAGGGCCGAAG
>DASRHX010000834.1:0-3712 GCA_035650295.1 Bryobacteraceae bacterium
GGTCGGCGACGTAAACGACGCCCTGGCTGTCGATGGTAATGCCATGCGGCAGGTTCAACTCGCCAGGGCCATGGCCTGCCTTGCCCCATTCGCGGACACGCTCGCCCTTGGCCGTATACTCCAGCACCCGGGCGTTGCCATACCCGTCGGAGATGAACAGGCGGCCGTTGGGGCCGAAGGTGATATCGGTCGTGCTGTTGAAGCCGGTCTTCGATGCAGGTTGTCCGCCGACTACAATTTCGAGCAACTGTTTTCCGGCGGACGTGAACTTGATGACCCGAGAACTGGCAGCGTCGACGGTCCACACATTTCCGTCGGGATCGACGCGGATACTGTGCGGGATGGTGTAAAGGCCCTTACCCCAGGAACGCAGAATGCGGCCGTCGCGGCTGACGGCGAGGACGGGATCGGACTTTTCGCCGCGCTGAAGGATGTACACAACCCCTGAGGCATCGGCGGCCACCGCTGAAGGAAAACCCATCTCCCAACCAGGGCCCGGTGGCTGCACCTTAAGTTCGGTCTTTGTTAGGGGAAGGCGCGGGGTTCTGGCGACCAGCGCACGGAGTTGCGCGGCCTCGGCTTCGAGATCTATTTTGGCGGGGGACTGGGCGAACGCAGAACCCATGAGTGCGCATGTAGTTAGAACGTAGGACCGCATCGGTGGCGAGTGTATCGTGGCGGAGGGGAGAGTGCAAGGATTGATAGCCTGGTACTCGCCTCCTAGCCCCTTCCGGTTCAGTACCACAACCGTACGAGTACCGCTTTCGGTACTTTCGTCCAGCTTTCTCCACTCTCCGGCGGCTCTTACACTGGTCACAGACCGGAGCCATCCGGCACCCAAGAAAA
Organism: Bryobacteraceae bacterium; assembly: GCA_035650295.1. GTDB lineage: Bacteria > Acidobacteriota > Terriglobia > Bryobacterales > Bryobacteraceae > JAFLBB01. Next base: position 847 of record DASRHX010000834.1, read on the forward strand.
CAAGAAAGGTCAATATGATCCGCGCCATCGTCATCTCCCCATACGAGCAACTGATCCACCAACTGGAGGAGTCGCTTGCCGCCACGGGCGAATCCATTGAACTCGTGAAGGAGTATTCCCGTTATCCCTCGAAAGACGAGTTGACGCGCGTGATCAGCGGCCTTGCAGCCAATGTTATCTTCCTGGACCTGGATAGCATGACCTCGTCGACGCGCATTATCGAGGCGATCGAAAAGCTGCCCGCGCGCCCCGCCGTCGTCGCCATTCACAACAGCACGGCTGCTATAGTGCAGGCGATGCGGTTGGGCATTCGCGACTACCTTATCGCGCCGTTCGACCAGCCGATGGTCAACTCCTGCGTCAAGCTCCTCATGGGCCTCCTAGATCCCAAGAGTGGATACGCTCCGAGTCAGTCCGGCACCAAGATGATTGCCTTTCTGCCCGCCAAGCCCGGCGCTGGGGCCTCCACCGTCGCGCTCAATACATGTGCTGCCCTTGCTGTGACCCACCGCACCCTGCTGGTTGACGCCGACCCCTTCAATGGCCAACTCGCATTCATGCTCAAGCAGGACAATAGCTTCTCGATTCGGCATGCTTTGGATCGCGCTTCCGATTTGGACGAGGGTGTTTGGGACAAGATGGTTCGTTCCTTCGGGCAACTCGACGTGCTGTCCGGGGAAGACTACCTGGGAGCACATGCGGCCTCCGCGGCTCCGCTTCAACAAGTATTCGACTTCGCTCGCGCCTATTACGATGTGATCGCGTGCGACCTGCCAGGCTCGCTCGACGAGACCGCGCAAACCGTACTCCAGCAGTCCACGCGCATCGTCTTGGTGGCTACGCCCGATATTGCGTCGCTTCGGTTGGCCTACTGCAAGCTGCATTTGCTTGATGGCCTCGGCTGTGGCAAGAAGGTCAGCATCGTACTCAATCGCACCAACTCCCGCGCGGAATTCCGCCGCGTAGACGTGGAAAAATCACTTGGCCTTCCCGTCTCTTGCGAGGTGCCAGCCCACAATTCCGCTGTGCACATGGCACTCGTTCAAGGCAAGCCTGTCCGCGAATTCGCCGCGCGCTTCCAGACCTTTGCATCGAAACTGGTAAACCGCCAGACCGAGCCGGTGAAGCAGCGCTACCGGCGGCGTTTTCTACAGTTCTTCTCGATCGGCCGTCCAGAGTCCGCTCCGATAGCCTTGCTCGGCGATGGCCGGAGGTAGACGCTATTTACCGGAACAATTTCGGAGCCACAATGCTGAGATACCGTCGCCATACCGGATAGAAATGCCCGCCCCCGGTCTCGACAAATTCATGCTGGACGCCGGCCTTCTCCAAAGCGGAGTGCAACGCACGGGCTCGGTCGAGCGCTCCATCGTCCGTGCCGATTCCAATCCAGAACAGTTTCAATCGTCCATTCGTCCCCTTGGCATCGCCCAGGACCTTCGCATGCCGCGTCTCGAAATCGGCCGGCTTTCCTGAGCTGAACACGCCGACGTGGGCAAATTTGTCGATGTGATTGAGCCCGATCCGCAAGGCCTGTCCGCCGCCCATCGACAACCCCACCACGGCGCGGTTCGCGGCGCCGGGCTTTAACCGGTACTCGCTTTCCATCCAAGGCATCACTTCCTCGACCACGTAGCGTTCGTGCAGGTCGGTATTCCGCGACTGCACTTCGCGGGGCGAACCGAACGGCACCGCGTGTCCCCACGGCATCACGATCACCATTGGCACGGACTTGCCGTCAGCAATCAGATTGTCCAAAATCAGATGCGCATTCCCCGTCCACGTCCATCCCGCGGCAACGTCATTGCTGCCGTGAAATAGATAGAGGACGGGATAGGTGGATTTTCCTTTTTGGTATCCGGGCGGTGTGTAGACAAACACCTGCCGCTCGGCGCCATCCAAAACCTTTGAGCGGTGGGTCAGCATTTCGACCCTCCCGTGCGGGACGTCGCGTAACTGCCACAACTCGTTGCCTGGAACTTCGACGAGGCTCGCCGACGTGCGCGCCCGCAGTTTCATGCGCGGATTCACGGGATCGGCAATGTTCAGCCCATCGACGTTGAACGAATAGAGATATACCTGCGGCTCCAGGGGGCCAGCCTGTACCGACCACACTCCGTCGCTCCCCTTAGCAAGCGGGACGTTATCGCCTACTTTCATCCAATCGCCGTTCAGCGTCACCTTCTCCGCTTTCGGCGCGTAAATGCGGAATGTGATTGTTCCGCCCGAAACTTCTGGTGAAACGACGCGGTCAGCCGCCGAGGGCGCCGGAACCTGGGCCGCGCACACGGCTGCTGTCAGAAGCCACGGAAGAATTGCTGTATTCGCCACCCGGCTATCTTATCGCCGATATGCCTTCAGTAAGAGGGCCCCCAACCCCAGCGCGGATAGAAGTACGGTCGAAGGCTCCGGTACGGCCGTGATATTGTCCACTCCGAGCACGGCTGCGATTGCCGGCGGTGGAAAGCCCGCGGCGGGATTGTGCATGATTCGCAGCGCCGTCACATTCGACAACAGAGTGGCGACGCTTCCGTTAAGCGCAGTAAGTCCAGATGCACTCACATCAAACGTTGCGTGAGTCCAATCTCCGCCCGCCGGAAGCAGGATCGAATCCGTAACGGCATCGTCAGTGGGCGGTGCTCCCATCGGGTTTTCCAGGTACAACCGGATCGACAGGTCGGTGTCACCCAGATTTCTCAGATCCATCGAAATGGACGTAAAACCGAGGCTGGTGTAATTCCCCGCCCACTGGCTCAAGTTGATCGCCACCAACCTGCTCCCCGCCCCGGCTCCCCCTATCGAAGTCAACTGCATGTAGTTGTCGCCTGCGCCTAATGGACCGCCATCAGTCACATTCACTGGCGGC
>DASRHX010000835.1:0-3021 GCA_035650295.1 Bryobacteraceae bacterium
ATGACCGGCGGCGCAAGGAGGCTGCAAAAGAGCTTAGCGTCGGAGTGGCCGCTCTAGACAAAGTGGTGGCCAAGGAGCGCAAGCGGCTCGGGTTCGACGAGGAGCAAAGCTCGCCGCCGTTTCCTTCCGTCGAGCCGGCCATGCATCCAGTGCAGGCCGCCGGTCTGCTGCACCGGCTTGCCGCGCGGCTCAGGCAGCATGTCGTGTTTTCCGACGAGGCGGCAAATGCCGTGGCGCTTTGGGTGGCCTTTGCCTGGACGCATGACGCGGCCACGCACTCGCCCATGCTGCTGGTGACGAGCGCGGAACGCGACAGCGGCAAGACGACATTGCTGGGCCTGGTAAACTTGCTCTCACCGCGGGGGCTAATGCTCGTCGATCCCAGCCCCGCGGTGCTGTATCGGCTGATCGAAAAGTGGAAGCCGACTCTGGTGGTCGACGAGGCCGACGACCAGTTCAAGGAGAATCCGCCGCTTCGCGCCGTCGTCAATTCGGGCTGGACTCGCGGCGCCGGCGTCCCGAGGTGCGACCCCGACACGAACGAGCCGGAAATTTTCTCGACCTTCGGCCCCAAAGGGATCGGCATGAAGGGGCGCTCGATTCCCGACACCACGCTTTCTCGCTCGATCGTTATCGAGATGGTTCGCAAGAAGCCGGGCGAGCGTACCGCCGACTTTGAGCACCTGGACGACGCCGGACTCAAAGACTTGCGGCGGGAGTTGGCGCGTTGGGCCGCGGACAATGTGGAGGCACTCGCCGGTGCGCGGCCAACAATGCCAGACGGGTTCCAGAACCGGCTCGCCGCCAACTGGAGACCGCTGCTGGCGGTGGCCGATTTTGCTGGCGGCGATTGGCCGAGACTGGCACGCGCGGCGGCAGCGGCGCTGGCACCCAGGGACTCGGCGTCGATCGGCACCACCTTGCTCGGGGATATCCGGTCTATTTTTGCCGAGGAGCCGGATCGGCCCGATCGTCTGCCGTCGAGCGCGATCGCCGAGAAGCTGCACGGACTCGAGGACCGCCCTTGGGCCGAATGGGGCCGCAACGGAAAGCCAATCAGTCCGAACCAGATCGCCCGGCTATTGCGCCCGTTCGGAGTCGCGCCGGAGAACATTGCGGCCAGTGGTCGCCGGCCGAAGGGCTACCTGCTGGCAAGGTTTCAGGAGGCATTCGAGCGCTACCTTGACGCCCCCGGGGTTTCTGAACCGCTCAACCGCTACTCGCCTACTGCCGCAGGCACTTCCACCACTTTCCAGACCGCTATCGAGGATGTGCAAGTAGCGGTTCAGAAATGCGAGAAACCCTTGGGGCACAGCGGAAGTAGCGGTTGGGCGGTTCAAAAAGGGGGTAACGGCCAAGAGAGAGAGGAAAATAGGCAAACGGGGGGCCCCGACCCTGACGATTGGACCTTCAATTCGGATGACGCACCGGGGGCGCGCCAATGAGTCTTACTCACGCCGCCAATCCGGGACGTCACTCCATCGCTGTACGGAAAGACGATCTATACGAAACACCGCCCGAGGCGGTGCGGGCGCTATTGCGAGTCGAAAGCCTGCCGGAATCCATTTGGGAGCCGGCCTGCGGTCCTGGCGCCATTGTCGGGGTCCTACGGGCCGCCGGCCACCGGGTCTATGCCACCGATCTCAACGATTACGGCTGCCCGGATTCCGAAAGCGGCGTCGACTTCCTGATGGAGTGGCCGCCTCGCTTCCCTTTCGACGCCACCGTTACCAACCCGCCCTTTAAGTTGGCCGAAAAGTTCGTCGCGCATGCGCTCGCGCTCTGTCCGCGCGTGATCATGCTCCTGCGTTACTCCTTCATGGAATCCGAGCGGCGCAGTCCCATTCTCGATAGTGCCGGGCTGGCGCGCGTCCATGTCTTTCGCAAACGGCTGCCGATGATGCACCGGCACGGCTGGCAAGGACCGCGCGCATCCAGTTCGATTCCTTTCGCCTAGTTCGTTTGGGATCGCGCTCATCGCGGCAAGACTGAGCTGGACCGGATATGACGGATGCTGCCCGCGCTCGTTGTTATCGGCAACGCCACCGTAACGGTCGCGCCATTGTCGCGGTTGAAATCGACATTGAGCCGGTGACGGAATATCTGGTCGATGCTGGAATACTCCAACTCGCCCAGGTCGAAGACCGTGCGGCTATCGGTGTTGCCATCCGAGATTTGCTCGATCTACTGATTGCCGCCCAACATTTACGCCGTCACGCGTGACGCGGCTCCTAGGGCTGGCGGTGATAGGCTTCGCACAGGGATCAGCGCGACGGCTTAAACGCAGAAGGAATCCCTACTGGAAACAAGCGGGGGGTATGATTCAACTTTTGGGCCACCGATCAGTGACCGCCCAGGCTCCCATTCACACATTTTTTTTGTAGGGAAAGCTTCGCTTGATGCAGGCACCGACCAAAACCCGCCGCGGGCGCAAGGCGTATAAGCCGACGCAACATGTCCGTGAACAGGTGATGACCCTAGCGGCCGCCAACATGACGTTGCCGGAAATCGCCGCGGCGGTGGACATTAGCCGCACCACACTTTGCCAGTATTTCGTGGCCGAGCTCGCTAGTGGGCGGGCCAAGCGTTTGGCGGAAGTGATCGAACTGCTACGCGAGGGCGCCCGCCGCGGCAGTGTCGCGGCAGCGCGGGCATTGCTCGCCGCCTACGGCAAGCCGGCCGGCCAGGTTATTGGCAAGAAAGAACAGCGAGCGCTAGCCGCCCAGACGGCCGCCGTTAGTAGCGATTGGGCCGGCGATTTGGTTGGGTTCGAGCCCGGCCAGAGTGGGGGCGATGATCTGATAAACTAATTTACGGACGATTTTCAGAATTTGGGAAACAGGCGGTAGCAATGGCCGATGAGCAGCTTGAGGAATGCTAGGACGCATAATCACGAACAGCTCGCACCGTTGCGAAGGCGCATCGAGAGCTCGGAGGCGAGGTAAGCTTTCGGGTTAGCAGGCGAGCACCGTGGTGTGCAAAGAATGCTGTTTGACGTGATGCGCGCTATTGGCGATGTCG
>DASRHX010000836.1:0-12091 GCA_035650295.1 Bryobacteraceae bacterium
ATCCATCGCATTGTTGCGCAGAAACCAGAACACCGAGCCGTGGTACTCGTTGCTGCCGCCGCGGCTGGCGACGTTGATGATGCCCGGCGCGTTGCCGAACTCAGCCTGGAAGAAATTGCGCTGAATCTTGAATTCCTGCACGGCATCGAGCGACGGTGTGATGGAACTGTCGCCGATACGCGGATTCCTCATTTCCACGCCGTCGTACAGGTAGCTGGTGGAGCTTTCGCGATTGCCGCCCACCAGCAGACTGCGGTCGCTACGCTGCGTGGTGGCGCTGATGAAGCTCGCCGGACCGGTGGAGGTAGGGATCTGCGGAATCACGCCGGGAGAGAGAGCGCCGAGGGTGATGTAGTTGCGTCCGTTCAACGGAAGATCGTTGATCGCGCGGCGGGTGATCACCTGGCCCAGGGATGCGGTCTCCTGCTCGAGCAGCGGGGTTGATGCGGCACTCACGGTCACCTGTTCGCTCACGGCGCCGATTTTGAGTGCGACGTTCAGAATGGCACGTTCAGCGATCGTGAGCACGATGTTCTCCGCCACGGCGGTCTGGAAGCCGGACGCCTGCACGCTGATCTTGTACCGGCCGGGAGGAAGCTGCGGCACAACGTATTCGCCGCTGTCGTTACTGGTGGCCTCGCGCTGCAGCCCGATGTTTTCGAGCGTGGCAACAACCTTGGCGTTGGGAACGATCGAGCCGGACTCGTCCGTCACGACGCCGGCGATCGTTGACGTGTTGACCTGGGCATGAGCCAAGTGGCAGAACAGAATCGCCGCGAGGCACCGAAAAGAGGCGATGTTAGATGGCTTCATACATGGAATCTCCCGAATGGTTTGACTGCCCGTTGCTGGGGAGAGTATATGCCATGGCTTCGCCAAATGCAGGCGGGTAGGCCGTATCAGGTATTGGCTTGAGGATGAGTGGTTATTCCGGGCTCAGAGTTGCGCCCTCAAGAAAAATTGCTGCCAGTGCAATGTAGAGTTCTTTCCACGAGAGATTCAACAACTCAGAGTCTGTGTTGCTTGAGTCGCCATGGGAGAAAGTTATATCAACGCGATCATCAAAGCAAAGTGCATTACTCTTCTGCGGGGCCGCAGGTGTTTTTGTGTCACTGGTTGCTTCGATTACCGCTGTTCCTCTGCCACGGTTCTTTCTGCCATCGCGAGCTTCTTCTCAAGCTCATCCAGTTCACCTCTCAAGCGCACGATCTCACGCGCGTCGCTTTCGTTGCCAACGAGATTCGCTCGAACCGCGTCCTGCAGGCGATGGCGTGGTCTTTGACAACCGGATCTCAAAGTCTGAGACTAATCGGAAGCGGATCGGCGGCAAGTTCTGGTTCCCGGCCGACGCCATCGCCAACGACAAGTTGAATTTCGAATCTGGCCCGCCCGCATTCGGATGACGGTCAAATACGAGGACCCTTCGGAGACTCGTTTGCCGATGAGGGAGACAAGACGCCGGAGTAAAAGAAGCAACCGCAATCATTGAAGAAGGAGGAGCTACATGGCGTTCAGTGCGTTCGTGAAATTCGAAGGGGGTAAGGCCAAGATCCCCGGGAATATTTCGAAGGGGCCACGTTTCGGATGGATTGAGGTTGGCTCGTACTCATTTGGGGCTACTCAGGCGGGCTCTTTTTCCTACGGGGGAGGGGGCGGGACCGGAAAAGTCCAATTCAATGATTTCCATTTCACTTATCCCTCCGGGGATCCAGACCCAGCTCTCTTCCAGGCCTGCGCAAGCGGCGAACACATCAACGAAGTCAGTCTGGAGGTGGTGAAGCCCGGCCCCCCGGATCAAGTCTACTTTAAATGTGTCTTTACTGACGTCCTCGTCAGTTCCTTTTCGACTTCAGGAGCCAGCTCCGGCGGCGTGAAACCCACGACGTCCATTTCCATCAATTACAAATCCATGACGTCTTCGTATAGCCAGAAGACGGATAAGTCGGCGTTGCTGCTGCAGCACGATCTGGATTCCGCACTGAGGGGATAGGCGCCGGCGCAATGCCTCGGCCACGCCTAAATCCTGCCACTCTCCGCCTCACCGCGCGTCAGGGGCAATTGCCGCCATAAAGCTTGCGGCAGAGCACGGTGTAATCCGGCAAAGAGCAAATGGTCGGGGCGAGAGGATTCGAACCTCCGGCCTCCTGGTCCCGAACTGCGGCGCATTCTGAATCGCAGTACCAACCCGTGAATGTTCGTGAAGCGCAGCGATAATGATAGGGTTGGGTCACAATTCACGTCACAGTGGATCGTGCCAGGAATCTTGCCGCGTAAGCCAGCGGGAGAATCTCCCCAAGCTCCGTGCGCGAGGGCAAACATATGGGGACTACTGGATGCTCCCAAAACTCGATTCGGGCAACCATTCGGAATTCAGGATCAGCGGGCTAGCCAACGCGTGAACCAAAGTAGATTGCGCTCCATCAGATCGCGTTGATGTTTGGGTTCAACGATGCCGTGCCCCTCGCGCGGATAGACGACGTACTCAACGGGCACTTTGATGTCGGTAAGCGCCTGGTAGATTTCCGCGTTGTGGTTGATGTCGAGCGCTCCGACCTGGAGCAGCGCGGGAGTGCGGATGTTACGAAGCCCGGTGCGCGTGGAGTGGCGGATATAGTTCTCAGGAACTTCCCATGGCGTCCCTCCGAAGTAGGTCCAGAGCACCTCCTTCGAGCCATCGAATTGGCCATAGTAGGTGATCCAGTCAACGGCGGGAGCGCCAATGGAGGCGGCGCGAAAGCGGTTGGTTTGCGTGATGACGGCGCCGGTGAGGTAGCCTCCGTAGCTCCATCCCATCACACCGAGGCGGTCCGGATCGGCAATGCCCTGGGTGATTAGGTGGTCGATGCCGGACATTACGTCCTGATAGTCGCCGACGCCTTGTGACAGGGCGTTTTTCAAGCGGAAGCCGGCGCCGTAGTTGCATGAGCCGCGGAAGTTTGGCGAGAAGACCGCCATGCCTTGTTGCAGGAACACTTGCGTTGGATAGGTGCGCGGAACCGGGAAGGCATGGAGAGTGACTCCCGTTGGTCCGCCGTGCAATTCGACAAGCAGGGGGACTCGTTTCCCCGGTTGGTAGCCGACGGGGAGCCAGAGGACGCCTTCGACCTCCAGTCCATCCAGGGCGCGCCAACGCACAACTTGTGAGCGAATCGCCGGAAGAGCAGGGACATCTTTCTGCAGATTCGTCAGAGGGCTTTCGGCTCCCTTGAGGAGGCGTACAACTTCAGGCGGCTGTTGCGCGCTGGTCTTGAGAAAGACCGCGGTGGACCCATCGGCGCTGAAGCTGGCGGGGCCCGAGACGCGCTCGGCCAGGACGGAGACTTCCCGGGTGTCCACATTCTGGCGCAGTAGGACATCCGTCGTGCCGCGCCCGGCAACATAGCTGAGCAACCGGGAGTCTTTCGACCAACTGAAACTGTTGCCGTTCCGGAATACGTCGTAGGGCTGATCGGCTGTGAGGTACCGGATGTTTCCGCCCCCGGAAGGAACAACGGCGACATGCCGGGCTTCAAAGTAGTTCCAAGTTCCCGCCTGAGAGTGGAAGGCGATCATGCGGCCATCGGGAGAATAAGTGGGTTCGGCGTCGCGGCCGGGTTGAGTGACAAGCGGCCGTGAGTCGCCGGTTGCGAGATTGATCTCGTACAGATCGACGTGAAATACATCCCGGTTGAGAGGGGATTTCTGCACGGCGCAGACCGCTTGCGTGGCGTCGGATGACACGTCGTAGGAGATCACGTGCCAATCCGGCTTGCTGACGGGAATTGGTGGCCCGCCTGACATCGGTTGCCGGTAGAGACGCGAAGGACGCAGGGGTTCGCCGGATACGACGGGGTCAGATGGAGGGCCGGGCTCGGTGGCGAGATAATATACCGCTTGGGCCCGCTCATTGAATGAATGAGCGGACACCGGCGTTGGCGAATGCGTGATCGTCCGGCCGTCGCTCAGATGAATCTGTCCATCGGCGGCGCGATAGGAAAGAAGACTTGTTCCAGGTACCCAGCGTGGGCGCGAGCCGCCTGCGATGGCAGTGGCTTTCCCGCCCGCCGCCGCTGCATAGATTTCGCCTTTGAAGACGTAGGCGTAGCGCTGACCATCGGGGCGGATTTGGGGGTCTGATGGGCTGGCGAGCCCAAGAATGGCGTCAATATTCCAGACGGCGAGGGCGAGGCCATTAAGCCAGAATGTCATGGATCGGCTTGCCGTAGTCGATATCGAGGCGCTTGCGGCCGGGCACATCGAGGCGCTTGGGATCTATGCCGAGTTGGTGCAGAACCGTGGCGTGGATGTCGGTGACGTAGTGGCGGTTCTCGACAGCGTGGAAGCCGATTTCGTCCGTAGCTCCATGAACGACACCCGCTTTGATGCCGCCGCCCGCCATCCAGACGGAGAAGCCGAAGGGGTGGTGGTCGCGGCCATTCGAGTTTTCGGCGCCCGGCGTGCGTCCGAATTCAGTAGCCCAGACAACGATCGTTTCGTCGAGCAGGCCACGCTGCTTTAGATCACGAAGAAGTCCGGCGATGGGTTTGTCGACTTTACTTGCCAGGTCTCCGTGATTCTTCTTCAGGTCTTTATGCGCGTCCCAGGCATTGCCCGCGCCGCCATGGTAAACCTGCACGAAGCGAACGCCACGCTCGGAAAGGCGGCGCGCCGCGAGGCAGACCTCACCGAAGGGCTTCGTGATGTCCTGATCGAGCCCGTAAAGGTTCTTTGTCTCGTTGGATTCTTCCTTGAAGCTAATCGCATCGGGCACCGCCATCTGCATACGGAAGGCAAGTTCATACGATTTGATGCGCGCGCGAAGAGCGGAATCGGATGGATACTCGACGGCCGAAAGATTGTTGAGCTTGCTGAGGAACGCAAATTCGCGGCGCTGCTCTTCCGTCGTGATGCCGGAACCGGGGGAAGCGAACGGCATCGGGTTTTCGGGGTTTACTTCGAGCGAAACGCCCGCGTGCTCGGGTCCCAGATAACCGGAGCCGTGCGTGCCCATGCCGCCGCAGCAGTCGCCGGGAGGCTCGCCCAAGACGACGTAGGAGGGTAGGTTGTCATTCAAAGAGCCAAGCCCGTAGTGAACCCAGGAACCGAGCGTCGGAAGATACCCGTCGAAAATGTGGCGGCCGGTGTGGAACTGCAGGATGGCGCCATGATCGTTGTCCGTGGTCCAAGTGGAGCGGATCAGCGAAACCTCGTGCATCATGTCGCCCATGTGCGGGAACCAGTCGCTGACGGCGACGCCGTTCTTGCCGCGTTGGCGGAAGCCGGTCTGCATCGGGTAAAGCGTGAGCTTGATCTCGTGTTGGCCCGGAACGAAGGCTTTCAGGTTCTCCTTGGTGAGCGGGTTGTTGAGAACATCGCGGTGCGGAGTTTCCGAGAGCTGCTTGCCGGCATAGGTGTTGAGTACAGGCTTCGGGTCGAAGGATTCGACGTGGCTGACGCCACCGAGCATGAACAGCCAGATGACTCGTTTGGCTTTGGGAGCGAAGTGCGGCTGGCCGGTGGGGAGCGTCCAGTTATCGTCGTTGGCGCCGGCCGTGCGCGGCAGCATCGTGCCGAGCGCAAGACCGGTGAGTCCCATGCAGGTGTCGGCGAGAAATAGCCGCCTCGGCTGCCGGTCGGAACAAAGGTGGACACGCTTCATAGGAATTCCTCGCCTAGCGAATCGTCACGAAATCATTATGGTTGAGCAGCACGTGGACCAAACTTTGGCGGGCACGGGCGGCGGGGTCCGCGGGCGGCTTCGCTTCGCCGCGGTAATGGGCCTCCTGCTCCGTCAGGAATTGCGCTGAAGCGGTCTTCTCCATGGCGGATGGGGCGCGGCCGAGCACGCGCTCGAAGGCCGCCGGAACGAATCCGGGACCCGTTGAAGCCAGTTGCCTGGAAATCTCTTCCGCCATCGTCTGGCTCAACTTGCTGTTGGATAGAGCCAGGGCCTGCTGCGGCACAATGCTCTCGCTGCGCTGGAAACACTCGATGGGACTGGCGGCGTCGAAGACGCGCAGCATTTCCATTTGCAGGTCGGGCGTGTGGCGGAAGTAGATGCTGCGGCGGTAGATGTCCTGCCCCTTCGTTTCGTCAATTTCGGGGCCGCCCATGGTGGCATCTAGTTTTCCGGCGAGCGCGAGCAGGCTGTCGCGCACGTTCTCCGCGCTCATGCGGCGCGTGTTCATGTGCCACAGATACGTATTGTCTGGATCGGCCTTCGCTTGCGGGGCATCTGCGGTCCAGCCGGAGGACTGCATGCGGTAGGCGCGAGAAGTCATGAGCAGGCGGTGGATCGCTTTCATGTCCCAGTTGCGTTCCATGAACTCGGTGGCCAGCCAGTCGAGGAGTTCGGGGTGCGAAGGCGGTTTGCCGCTCTTGCCGAAATTGAAAACCGTGGAAACCAGCGGCTTGCCGAAATGACGCAGCCAGATGTGATTGATCGCTACGCGCGCCGTGAGGGGATTGTCCTTGGAGGCGATCCACTGGGCCAATGCAAGACGCCGGCCGGAGGAGGTTACGGGGTACTTGGTTCCGATCGGCGTATAGCCTTCGGCAGGCTCCTTGAGCGCTTTCAACGCAGCTTCCAGCTTGCCGGTGGCGGGGCCGAGTTTCTTGGCATCGGTTTTGGCAAGTTCAAACTCGTATTGCCCGAGGATCAATTGCGCTTCCGCTTTGAGGCGGTTGGCTTCGAGTTCTTTCTCGCGCGCGAAGGCAGCGAGTTCCTCGGCATTGACCGGCACGGGAGTGGACATGGCCGCCAGATCGGCCGCAATGCGGGCATCGAGCGCGGGCACGTTGGCCTTGGCCGCTTCGAGCCGCTTTTCGGCGGCAGAGATCACTGCGGCGGGCTCGGGTTTCTCCTTGGCCTTGCTTAACTCGGATTCCGCTTTTTCGATCTCGGCTTTGGCCTGCGCCCGAAGATCGTTTGGCACAAACGCGCGGCCATCCGGAAAGTAGGCTTCCACGGGGAGCTGGACGGGCTGAGGGCGCATGTCGACTTTGCCGAACAGCGAAGGCACGGCCGCCTGCAGGTTGATCGACGTGTCCGGATTCGCTTCGTTCCCCCGCACAAACCGGTAGGTGGGCTTGGAGATGTCGGCGTCGTAAACGCGCGGGAGGCCGTTCTTGGTGATGTCGGCTTCACCGGGCACGCGGTCCGTGCGCACTTCGTGCGGCTCAAAGAACGCACGGAACTTGTAGTAGTCGGTCTGCGGAATCGGATCGTATTTGTGGTTGTGGCAGCGCGCGCATTTGAGCGTGATTCCGAGGAATGCCGTTGAAGTGTATTCGACCGTGTCCTGCAGCCAGACGTTGCGATTGAACATGTACCAGTTGCGGGCGAGGTAGCCTGTGGCGCGGGTGGTATCGGGATCGGACGGGGCAATTTCGTCTCCGGCCAGCATCTCGAGAATCATCTTCGAGTACGGCTTGTTGGCGTTCAGCGACTCAACGGTCCAGTCGCGCCAGCGCCAGATGTGGCGCTGCGAGTACCGCACCTGGCCGGACTTGCGGTAGCCGTACCAATCGGAATAGCGCCAGATATCGAGCCAGTGACGGCCCCACTGTTCGCCATATTGAGGGCTTTCGAGTAACCGGTCGATGAGTGCCTCGTATGCCTTGGGATTCTTGTCGTTGACGAAGGCCCGGACGGCATCGTCCGGGGGAATGAGGCCGGTGAGGTCGAGATAGACTCGGCGGATCAGCGTGGCGCGGCTGGCTTCGGGTAGGGGCGTGAGGCCGCGTTTGGCATGTTCGGCGGCGAGGAATGCGTCGACGGGGTTGCGGGACCATTCGGCGTTGGCCGGGCGCGGGACTTCGGGCTTGACCGGCTTGCGGAAGGCCCAGTGCTTAGCGGCATCGGCAGCAAAGACGGCGTCGGATTCTTCGACCGAGTCGCCATAGGGAGCGCCGGCGCGGATCCATTCGGAGAATTTCGCAATGGCTGCGTCCGGGAGCTTCTTGCCCTTGAACGGCATGCCCGGTTCGCTAACGTGAGCGACCAGTTTGTAGAGCTGCGAATCGGCCGGATTGCCGGGGACAACCACCTTGCCATGCTCGCTGCCCTGCAGCAGCGCTTCGCGCGTGGAAATATCAAAGCCGCCCTGCTTGACCTTTGCGTTGTGGCAGGCGATGCAGTTCTTGTCGATGAGGGGTTTGATTTCGCCCCGGTAGAGTCCCGCCGAAGCCGCGGATTGTGCCCAGCCCGTTCCCGCCAGGAGAACCACCGACACGGACAACATCGTCATCCGGAGCGCCATGATTTCTTAATCTTAACAGCGCTCCAAGGCGTCGAGCGCTGCCGTCCAGCCGTACGGACAGTATGATCAGGGCAGGCTGAGAATCACGGCCGAATCAGACCCGATACTTGGCGAGCATCTTCTCATCGAGCGCGACGCCAAGGCCGGGGCCATCCGGGGCCTTCATCGACCCGTCCCGGAAATCGAACGGTTGGGCCAGCAGATCATGTTCGTAGGCGATGGGACCCAGAATGTCACAGGGAAACTCTTCGGCGCCGATGCCTGGGCAAGCCGCGGCGACGTGGGCCATTGCGGCGCTTGCCACGCCGAGTTCGAGGTTGCTTCCCACCGTGCAGGTCAGCCCGGCCGCTTCGGCGACAGCCGCCATCTTGCGGGCCGGACCGATGCCGCCTCCTTTGCCAATGTAAAGCGAGAGAATATCGGCCGCTCCGGCGCGCGCAAGCGCCATCGAATCCTGAAGCGTATAGCAGCTCTCATCGGCCATCACCGGCACCGGCACATTGCGGCGCACATCCACAAGCCATTGGATGTCGAGCGGAGCGACGGGCTGTTCGGCAAAGAAGATTTTGCATTCCTCAGCCAGGCGCCTGATGGTCTGGATGGCGACGCGCGGACTCCAGCCCCCGTTCGCATCCACACCGACGCGGAAGGCGGGGCCGACCGCGGCGCGTACGGCGCGAACCCTCGCAATGTCGGCTTCCGCTTCGATACCAGTTTTCACTTTGAGTGCCGTAAGTCCGATGGACACGGCAAACCGGCCGAGTTCGGCGGCGCGCTCCGGAGCGACGCCCGAGACAGACATCTTGATCGGAATTCGTTCTCGCACCGCTCCGCCGAGTAGACGGTAGACGGGCAACCCTACCGACTTGCCGAGTATGTCCCAAAGAGCGATTTCGATCCCAGACTTCGTGAAAGGATTTCCGGCAAGCGTGCGGCGCATCTTGATCGACAAGCGCTCGATGTCGCGAGGGTCTTCACCCACAAGCGCAGGTTCGAGATAGCGGTGAATCAGATGAATCGCGGTGGCGGAGTCTTCGCCGCTCCAGATCGCCGTGCATGACACCTCGCCCAAGCCGGTGATGCCTTCGTCTGTATGCACCCGGAGGACGACGAATGGCGATTCGATGTGCGAACCCAGGGAGCCTTGAATCTGAAATTCGGCCCGTATCGGCACACGGACGGGAATCGATTCGATCCGAGCGATTTTCACCGGTTACAGAACCCCGTACTTGCGGAACACGTCGCGGAGATAGCCGCCCGCCATCAATTCAGCGCGTGAGCCGTCTTCGCGCTGCACCTTGTCTGTCGCCAATGCCGTGACTTCCTTTACAATCGCTCCGGGGATTGCAACCACGCCGTCGTAGTCGGCAAAGATCAGATCGCCCGGTTGTACCAGAACCTCACCGCATTCCACTGGAACATTGTAGGCCGTGACGATTCCCCGCCCCATTGAGTCTACCGGCTTGATGCCCGCGGCAAACACCGGAAAACCCAGATCTTCGATTTTTTCGATGTCGCGGATGAGTCCGTCGACTACCGCGCCACGGGCGCCACGCACTTTCGATGCCGTGGACAGCAATTCACCCCACGGAGCGTTTCGTTGCGACTTCTGAGTGCCGACGACGGCGACTTCGCCGGGCAGGAGGCTATCGACGGCTTCAATCTCCATGGCGTATGGATCGTCGAGGATGTGGTAAACGTCCGAGCACGAAATCGTCCGCGCCCAACCGGCGAATTTGCAGTGTTTGTGTACGGGGCGCAAATACTCGCGCATGGCTTGGTTGCGGAAGCCCAATTGATCCAGCGAATCCGAAACGACTGCCGTATACAGAGTGCGCTCGACGAACTCGCAGATTGCAATGTCCCAGGTTGTTTGCACGCCGGATTCACGCGATCCGGTAGCGCTCGATGACTGCATCATTAATCTCGACTCCCAACCCTGGCCCTTCCGGCACAGGAAGATATCCATCGGTCATCCGCAGGGGTTCTTTCACCAATTCGCGGCTCATAGGCCCGTGGGAAGTGCTGAACTCCACGAACTCGGCGCGCCGCTGGAACGCCGTCAAATGCAGCGAGGCGGCCGTCAGCAAGTCACTCGACCAGGAGTGTGGCACGACCAAACGGTTCGCACGCTCCGCCATGTGGACGATTTTCCGGCCCACGGTGAAGCCGCCGCAGCGGGTCAGGTCCGGCTGCAGGACATCCACGCCACCCCGTTCGATGAGTTGCGCAAAGCCCCACTCGGTCGCTTCCTGTTCGCCGCAAGCAATACGGACATCCACCGATTCCGCCACTTGACGGTAACCATCATAGTCTTCCGGGTTCAGTAACTCCTCGACCAGGAACGGCTCGAACTGGGCGATGGAATGGACAACTTGAATGGCTTCTTTTGGCGTGCGCTCGACAAACCACCCAGTGTCCACCAACAGATCGTGGCGGTCGCCAAGAGCCACGCGCGCGGCCTCCACCAGTTGAACGTCGCGGCGGCGATCCTTGCCGAATACGCCCCAACCAAACTTCACGGCGGTGAAGCCCTGATCGAGATAACCCGCTACCGCGTCCTTCATCGCTTCCGGAGTTGGCCGGAACAAGGTACTCGCATATGCGCGCACCTTGTTCCTCCACTTGCCGCCCAGCAGAATGTGAATCGGTTGAACGTAGAATTTGCCGCAGATGTCCCACAGCGCAATGTCGATGGCAGAGATCGCTTGAATGGCCACGCCACGCCGTCCGTAGTAGATACTGCCGCGGAACATGCGATACCAGAGGCGTTCCACTTCCAGCGGATTTTCGCCCACCAGCAGAGTGGCGAGGCCGTCGAAGCACTCCATACCCGCTTCGTGGCTCCATTTAGGCGCGTCGACACAAGCCTTGGCAACACTGGCACAGGTTTCCATGTCGGAGTAGCCGGTAATGCCCGCGTCGGTCGAAACGCGGACAATGCCCATGTAGGCGGGGCCAAGCGGCTCCTCCGATCCCTCGGGATTGTTGTAGAGTCCCTCGGACTTGAGAACTAGTAGCTCGACCTTCGTGATCTTCATGCGTCGGTCTCGCTCCAACCGACTTCTTCCGCGATGACGAAGAGGGTCTGCCCTTTTTTGGGCCGGGCGCTGAGGTGCATCATGCCAATGAAGCCGTCATTCGGCGAGCGAATCTCTAGTGGTGGCGCGCTATGGTCGGCGAAATCGTGTAGGCGGCCAATCAGTTCGCCGGAGTGCGCCTCGTGCCCTGGATCGACCAACGGCTCCCACACGCCATCGCGCGGGCAGGGCACGTATTGGTTCAATTTGTCGGCACGGATCAGCTTCGGCGGCGGAGATCCCGCGGAACGAATCCGCGTGACTTCTCCCTCCACGAGACCGTAGTGCCGCAATACGTTCCACAAGCCTTCATAGGCGTGAAGTACGCCAAGGCGGCTCGTGCTTTCACCGCCTCCAAACTCCCCTCCCAGCGTGATCTTACCTTCAGCTTCCGCTTCATCAGTCAGCAAGCCGGACGCCATCGTACTTGCATAGATCAAAACAAATGGCGTATCGAAAAGCCGTGAAACCGTCGCAATCTCTTTCCGCTGCGCGCGGTCGGGGATTGGGTGGAACGACGTGCAAATTGGAAAAGCGCCCTCATTGCCGCCAGAGTGAATGTCGATCACAACACGGCCCATGGGAAAGACGGATTGTTTGACGAAATTCGAAATGCGGTATGAAATTGTTCCTCGCGGATTCCCGGGAAACGCGCGATTCATGTTGACGCCATCCAGCGGAGAAATTCGCGAGTTGGCGTTACAAGCACTTTCACTTAATTGCGGCATGAGCACGACGCGGCCAACCATGCCGTCCGGATCAAGATCGGCG
>DASRHX010000837.1:0-7169 GCA_035650295.1 Bryobacteraceae bacterium
CCGTTCAAGAGTGCTTCCAGAGCGTCAGTATGCATCCTCAGCCGGGTGATCTCCTCGGCGATGTCGCTGCGATCGGCCAGGAGTGCAGCCTCCTGATAGAGCCGTTGCGGGTCGGCGTTCTCGATCACCTCGGCCATCCGCTCCCGCATTTTGGTTTCCAGCATCGGCATCACCTGATTGCGCAACCCTTCAATCTCCAGCGTCGACGCACGGATGCGGTAGACCCGCGGAAACAGGTCTTCCAACAGGTCCGCGCCTTCGCGTTCGCGTACCTGATTGATTTTCACCAGCGCTGAGCTCAATGCCTCCAGCAGCGCCGTCTGCATTTCCTCGTCCGGCTCTTCTTCGCCCGATTCGAGCAACATGCCCGGAATGCGGAACGCCGTGTTCAGATCGGGTTCCGAGTTCAGGCCGAAATCGGTTGCGGCTTGGCGGAACGCAGCGAGCCAGGCCTCGAGCAATGGCCGGTTGAAGGCCACCGGAGCGGCCGCCTGGGTGCGATGAAGCGTGATGCGGATTTCGACGTGACCGCGCCCGATGTTGCTTTGAATCGCTTTGCGCATGGCTGGCTCGTACGGGTCCAGGTCCGATGGAATGTGAAAATGAAGATCGAGAGTACGATGGTTCACGCTGCGCAAGCTCAGGGTCAGTTCGCCGGCCGGTACGGTGGCGCGCACGCGGGCAAAGCCCGTCATACTTCGGACTGCATGAGCGGATGCGCGGGAGTGGCTCATTCGGATTCGGCCTCCAGGTATTGCAATTCATGCAGGCGCCGGTAGATCCCACCGCCGCTGATCAACTCCTCGTGCGTGCCCATCTCGCGAATCCGGCCGCCCTCAACGACGACGATCTGGTCGGCTCGCCGGATTGTCGACAGCCGGTGCGCGATGACAAACACTGTGCGCCCCTCCATCAGATTGGACAGCGCGTGTTGCACCAGTCTCTCGCTTTCCGTGTCTAGATGCGAGGTCGCCTCGTCCAGCACCAGGATCGGCGCATTCTTCAGTAACGCACGGGCAATCGCCAGGCGCTGCCGCTGGCCGCCGCTCAACTTCACGCCTCGCTCGCCGATCAGACTGTCATAACCTTCCGGCATGGCGCGGATAAACTCATCGGCAAGAGCGTTGCGCGCCGCCTCCCGCACCTCCTCAGCCGTCGCTGAACGGCGGCCGTAGCGTATGTTACTCTCCACCGATTCGTTGAACAGGAACGTATCCTGGCTCACCGTGGCAATCTGGCTCCGCAGCGAAGCAAGCGTCAGTTCGCGTATGTCTCGGCCATCGAGCGAGATGCGTCCCGAGGTGACATCGTAGAATCGCGGCAACAGGTGCGCCATGGTGCTCTTACCCGAACCGCTCGGTCCGACCAGCGCCACCACCTCGCCCGCGCGGATCTCCAAATCCACATCCCGCAACGCAAATCCGTCAGGTGAGTTCGGATAGCGGAAGCCGACTTTCTCAAACCGGATCGCCTTGCGCAACCGCGGCGCCTCCACCGCGCCCGGCATTGTTTGCACGTGCGGCGCACTATCCAGGTATTCAAACACCCGCTGGCTGGCGCCAAGGGCCTGCTGGAAGATGTTATGAATGCCCGTCAGCCGCTTCACCGGCTCATACAACATCAGGAGCGCCACGACGAAGCTTGTGAACTCACCAGCCGTCATCGAGCCTGTTTTGATCTGGTTGCGCGCGTAGGTGAGCAGCGCCACGATCGTCACCGCTCCGAAGAATTCAATGATCGGCGAGGCAAGTGCTTGCAGGGCCACGTAGCGCAGGCTCGTCGATTTGAGATTCCTGGCCGCTGCGCGGAATCGGGAGCCTTCGTGCGCTTCGGCTTGGAACGCCTTGACGACCACGTGCCCGCTGAGCGTCTCCTGCAAAATTTGATTCAGTGTGGCTGCGTTGTCCTGCGCCGCGCGTGTCGAACGCCGTATTCGCCTGCCGATGCGCGCGGTGGGAATCAGCACGAACGGAAGCAGCGTCAGACTTACCACAGCGAGCTTCCAGTCGGTTTGCAGTACGACATAGAGGAGGCCCAGAGCCGAGAAAGATTGCCGCAACCAATCGGCTAGCATGTGCGAAATGGCGACCTGGATTTTCTCGATGTCGTTCATGATCGACGACATCAGTTGCCCTGTCGAAGTGGTTTCGAAGAACTGTGCGTCCTGTTCCAGTACCCGCTCGAAAATCTGTTGCCGCAGGTCCGTGATTGCGGAAAAGCCGACATAGTTCACCAGATAGTTGCCTACATATTCACATAGCCCCTTGGTGAGAAAAACGGCGAGAATGCCGAATGCCACTGCTGTCCAGATGTTGCTGATCCATTCCGGCACCAGTTGTTGCAGCATAATGTCGTAGCCCAATACGGATAAGAGCCTCACCGGACCGTCCGGCGTCGACGGATCGAGCACGCGGTCGAAGATGGGTTTGATCAGCAGCGCGATGAAGGCGTGCGCGAGGCCCGCGATCGCCATCAGAACGACGGAACCTGCGAGCGGTGCCGCGTACGGACGCGCGTAACGAAGGAGGCGGAACAGTTCGGTCACGCCTTGACCTCCAGTCGCGCCAGTGCGGCCACCGCGTCTTCGTACGGAATGCGATCGCAGTTTCCCTCAGCCTTCAATAGCTCGTACGCGGTTTGCCACGGCCGCCATACTACATCGTCCGACGGTCCAAACATCACCAGCACCGGAAGTCCGAACGCCGCCGCCATATGCGCTGGCCCGCTATCGTTGCCCACGAATAGCGATGCCCGGCTCAACTTCTGTTTCACCTGCGCAAGCGGCGCTCCACGCAAGCACTCAAATTCGACGAACGGTGCGAAGTCGTCGCCCGGCGCGCCGAGAAACACCGGCATCAATCCCATCCTGTCGCGAATGTGCCCGGCCAGCCTCACAAATCGCTCGGCGGGCCACGTTTTCTCCGGCAACGCCGCAAACGGATGAATCAGGCAATACGGCTCGGCGCCCTCACCATTCCGCTCCACAGCGAACAACTGCGCCCTCGGAATCTCACTCCTCGGCACTCCCAGATGGAACATCGCCGACGCCAAGTGCTCCGCCGTATGCACGGTCCTTTCTTCTTCCAAAATCTCTTGGGCCCTCGGGATCGGCACGTTGTAAATCAGTGAGAAGCTATGATGCGCGAATCCCGCCCGCCAGCGCGCCAGCGACGCCGCCGTCAATTGCATGCTTCGCGTTCCACCATGAAAGTTCAACGTCAAATGAGGGCGGAATCCCAAAGCTTCCGCAACTGTCGGCTCAGGCAGCACCGCCACTGCCGGATTCCCCTCAAACACGGGCCGAAAAGGACGGTCCGCCATTACGGCGATGGACAGGTCGGGCCGGTATTCGTGGAGCAGTGCAATCGCCGGCGTCGTCAACACACAATCACCGAGTGAGCGCAGGCGGATGATCAATACCCGCCCACCGCGCGGCAATTGATCGGCGACGGATGGCATGGGAGCGGGCGCTCGGCCCGGGCTTAACTTTCCTGCCGGGCCTCGTCGACCAGCATAACGGGGATGTCGTCACGAATCGGATACACCAGCCGGCAGGCCGGACAGCGCAGGCCATTCTCGTCCTGCATCAGTTCCACCGGCGTCTTGCAGATCGGGCACACAAGGATTTCGAGCAACTCTTTGCTGACGGCCATAAGTTTGAATTGTCAGTGTACCAAGGCAGCCGTTCCCGGGCATCTGTCATACCATCAAATAGAGACCCCCTTATGGCAAGTCTGGATTGGTCGCAATGTCCCGTTGTTGAGAGCATTCCCGGTAAGGTGAGTGGTGCGTGGGTGTTTCGCGGCACCCGTGTCCCCGTTTCCGCCATCTTTGAGAATTTGAAATCTTCGCCTATCGAAGAGGTGCTTGAGAATTTCCCTGTCACCAGAGAACAGATTCAAGCCGTGTTGGATTTCGTCGCCCAAAGCGCCGAGCCGCAGCGCGAACCTACGCGCGCCGCATGAAAATCATTCTCATGGACTGGCAACGCATATTCGACACGTTTCCGTCTAACTTCACAAAAGGCGACGGATTTTCGATACGTCTGTATCAGCGCTTTGGACTCAGATACTACGAAGCCGACCGCGAATTGACCCTGATGACCGGCGAGGAAGATGCGACTGATCGGTATGGTCGAAGTTTGCTGGTGCTTCCTACCTACGAAACCCTGATCTTCGTACCCAACGTCCTTAAATGGGACCATGGTGAGTCGCTGACCGAACGAGAATCGGCTCTGGTAATTGAGCGAATCTGCCATGCCTACCAGGAGCGGAAGACGCGCTATCGAGTTGTTGTTGGAGACGAGATCTACGAACAGATAGCGCGCGACGCAGAGCAGGCCGAAAAGGTTAAACGCTGAACGCGAACGAGCCAGCGAGGGTTCACCAGCGACATGGTTCAGCCCGCCATTTCTGCCCGCGTCTTCTTAATAATCCCCACGTACTGCTCGGCCAGCTTCTGGATGCCCGCGTAGTCGTCCGCCTTGATCAGCTTGGCGTCCACCAGTTCTCCTCCCACGGCAACCGCGCAAGCGCCCGCCCGCAGAAAGTCCCCGGCAGTATCCAGGTTCACGCCGCCTGTGGGGATCATTTCAATTTGCGGGAAGGGACCTTTCAGCGCCTTGATGTATTTCGCCCCGCCCATGTTGCCGCAGGGGAAAACCTTCACGACGTCCGCGCCCGCTTCCCACGCCGCCAGCACCTCGGTCGGCGTCAGCGCGCCTGGGCAGATGACTTTCGAATACCGGCGCGCCATCTCAATTACCTTCACATTGAGCGCCGGCGTGACGAAGAATTCCGCCCCTGCCAGCATGCAAATTCGTGCCGTTTCCGGGTCGAGCACGGTGCCGGCGCCCAGCACAAGTTTGTCTCCAAACTGGTCGGCCACCTTCTCCAATGCCTTCACCGCACCGGGCACCGTCATCGTAATCTCGGCCGCGCGAATGCCGCCGTTGTAGATTGCTTCAATGGCACGTATTGCAGAATCGGCAGTCGCCGTGCGCACCACGGGCACGATGCCCGTGTCCTGGATGAAGGACAATACCTGGGCCTTCTTCATGTGAGTTCTCCTCGGAGATTGGGGCTAGACCGCGATGCCCAGCTTCTTGAACCAAGGCGTCGCCGGCTGAATCGCCGCGTTCACGGCGTTAATGTTCTTCACGCCTTCGGTGGAAAGCCAGTCTTCCAGCGCTTTCACGCCCTGCTTGCCGTACACCGGAATGCCTTCCTTCCACGTCGCACGCCCGCACAGCACGCCCGAATAATCGGTGCCCGCATCGGCGGCCATGCGCAGCGATTCCGTGAACTGATCGTTCGAAACGCCCGCGCTCAAATAGATGAACGGCTTCTTTGCCACGGCCGCCGCCTGCCGGTAGATGTCCAACGCCTCGGCCATTGAATAGGCCTTCTCGCCCTTATACACGCTCGAGCCTTCCGTGTAGTTCGCGTTGATCGGAATCTCCACCTTCAGCACGTCCACGAAGTATTGCGGCTTCGAGAACTCTTCCATGCTGCCGATGACGATCTTCGGCTTCATCTTGGCGAACTCCAGCGTCTTCTCGTGGTCCTTCGCTCCCTTCGGATCGTAGCCGATGAACTCCAGGAAAAACGGAATATGATAGTGCTCGCACTCGGCGCCCACGCGCTCGATGAAGGCATGCTTCACTTCGTTGATTTTCGGATCGTCGAACGGCGTGTAGTAGAGCAGAATCTTCACGGCGTTGCCGCCCCAGTCCACAATGCGCTTCACGCTTACGTCGGGCAGCAGGTCGGGCAGGCGTCCGGGCAGCGTTGCGTCGTAGCCGGTCTTCTCGTAGGCAAGCAGCAATCCGCAGTTGGCGGCGCGCGCTTTAGCCGCGGGCAGGCCCCATTCCGGATCGAGCAGAATAGCGCTGGCGTGCGGCGTCAGCACCTTCGATACCGCGATCTTAAACTCTTCCATCATCTCGTCGGTCACCGCCGACGCGTCCACGCCCTTTGCCGAAGCAATGGACTTCTGCAGGCTGCCGCGTTGGTCCATGGCCGCCGCCGCGATGACCCCCCTGTCGTTCGAAAGAGCTTTTAGATGTTTGATTTTGCCTTGAGAGAGTGACATATTTCGGATTCCTTGCAAGTATAGCAACTCGGGTTTTAGAGACACCCTCGCCAACTCAGGCCCGTCTCTAGTGTTTGGGGGCTTAAGGTGCTCTAAATAAAACGTTTACGCGCTTTTTCGACTTGTTTCCGGCAACGCCTGTGCCACGCTTGCGCGCGTGTTACGTCGAGCATGATTTGGGCTTTCAGCGCCGTTGCGTCGGGGAACGCGCGCTCTTCCCGCAATCGCCTGTGAAATTCCACTCGGATTCGCTTTGGCGAGGGTTCAGCAAATGAAGATAGCACGAAACTCTCGATGCTCAGTTCCTCTCCGCCGAAGGTGGGCCGGAATCCGATATTGGTCACCGACTCCCAACCTCTTCCGTCCTCCAGGTCCCAAACTGACGTCACATACACGCCTCTCGCTGGCAAGATCTCCGCCGCGGTTTTCAGGTTCAACGTCGGGACCGTCTGCTTATGGCCAACGCCGTGACCCGCAACCACCTCTCCTGACAAACCGTATGGCCGCCCCAACAGCCGGCAAGCCCAAGAAACTCGACCAGCCTCAATCAGCGAGCGAATCTCGCTCGAACTCACGGGCACGCCCCGCACGGAGAGTCCTCCCACGATGCTGGTTTCAAATCCGAGCCGGCGCCCCATCTCCTGAAGCGCATCGATGTCGCCCGACGCTCCCTTCCCAAACCGGAAGTTGTCGCCCACCACCACCAGACGGGTATCGAGCGCGTCGACGAGTATCTGCCGGACGAAAGCCTCCGGCTCGAGTTCGGACAACTCGCGCGTGAACGGAAGCACGACGGCCTGATCGAGTCCCGCCTCCCGCATCCAACCCAGCCTCTGTTCCAACGTACTCAGCAGACGTGGAGCCCGCTCCGGTTTCAAGATGCGCGCCGGATGCGGTGCGAAGGTCAACGCAGTGGAGGCCCATCCGTTGGCCCGCCCCGCGTCCTCTACTTCCGCAAACAACGTTTGGTGTCCGCGATGCACGCCGTCGAAATTCCCGATCGTTACCGCCGCCGGGCCGGCCGCGCCGCGCGCTTCCTCCAGGGAATGGAAAACGCGGAAGCTCATAAGGCGGCA